>NZ_JAPWBC010000002.1:0-264637 GCF_041433255.1 Neisseria sp. 20925_1_37
CCTTTTTTATGATTGAGCAATTATTTGTTGTGTTGACGGAAATATTCCCATTCTTCGACAACGGTACCGTCAGGCAAGTGACACACGCCGTATTCGCCACCGTCTTTGTCTTTTTTGATTTCGGATTTGCCGCCTTGTTTGACGCAGAATTCGGAAGCCGGATTGGCTGCGCCGAGGTTAGGAGATTCTTGTTTTTCAGAAGCGGAGCAGGCGGCCAAAGCGGTTGCGGCAGCGAGGCTGAGGATGATGGGTTTGATCATGGTGTGTCTTTCATTTGAAGGATAAAAACAAGCGGATTATAGGGGACGCTTGCGTTAAATGAGGTTAACCAGACAAAGGCCGTCTGAAAAGTTTTCAGACGGCCTTGAGTTTAAGAAGTCAAACCGGATTATTTGGCTGCTTCGGTTTTTTCGCCTTCTTTAGCAAAGTATTTGGCGTAAATTTTGTCGTATTCGCCACTTTCGCGTACTTTTTTCAGTGCATCGTTCAACATTTTAATGGTGGCTTCGTCGCCTTTGCGTGCAGCGATACCGTAGTTTTCGATGGTGAAGTCAGGCAGGGAGATGAAATCCAAGCCTTTGGTCGGGTTGTTTTTCACATAGTTGGCAATGACTGCGCTGTCGCTGACGACGGAATCCAAACCGCCGTTTTCCAATTCTTTGATAATCAGGGGAACGCTTTCAAAGCGGGCGATTTTCGGATTGTCGTTGCCCAAGAGTTTGGAAACGGAGAAGTCGCCGGTGTAGCCGGTTACCACGCCGACTTTGGCCATGTTTTTCAGGTCTTCGGAAGAAGCCACTTTTTTACCTTTTGGAACGAGGACAACTTGGGTAATTTCAAAGTATGGATCGCTGAAGAGCATGCTTTGTTTGCGGTCGTCAGTGATGGTTACGCCGGACATAACGATGTCCACGTCGCCGTTGTTCAAAGAAGGGAAGAGGCTTTCCCATGGCTGGTGTTTGAATTCGACTTTGAAGTTGCCGGCTTTAGCCATGGCGTTCATTAAGTCAACGTCAAAACCTTCTACTTTGCCGGTAGAATCCAAAGATTCAAATGGGGCAAACTCGGCATTAGAGCCGACACGGTACACTTTATCGGCAGGAGCAGAGGCATTGTTGCTTTGACCGCCGCAGGCAGTCAGGGCAAGGGCGGAACAAGCGAGGGCAGTGGCCAGCCATTTTTTCATGTTCATGATATGTGCTTTCTTAATAAAATGTTAACGGATAAAATCTTAGTTTAGCATAATTTTGTGAACAAACTAGCCGAAATCAGTGGTCTTTTTCTCGGAAAAATGCGTAGGTTACGTCATGGAAGAGGTCGGTGTGCGGACTGTCTTCATAGCTCAATTCCGCCAACGCGTCTTCAAAGGCAAGCTGGATGGATTCTACGGCATCGTTGGCCATGTCGGAGGGCAGGGAGCGGATAAGGCCTTTCAGCGCGGTGGCGAGGACGTGGTTTTGCATACGCAAAGCGTCGTTGGCCTCTTCCAGATATTCGAGGCGTTGTTCGATGCTGCTCATGATGTATCCTTGAGTATTAAATAAAATAGTGATTATATAGTGAATTAATATTAAAATGTGACGCTTGCGCCGGCTTGCCGGATATGTCCAACCATCGGCCGTATTTCAAGTGATTTTAGGTTTGAATGCGGTTCACAATAAAAATGAAAAAACGAGATTATTATGGAAAACAACCGTCTTGACCCTACAGCCCTCGAGGAAGAAGACCTGAATTGGGAAAAACGCCTGGAAAGATTGCGTCAGGCACGACAATTCAATACTGCGCCGACTCATGCGCCATTGGTCAAAAAATCGGACGACGCTGTCGATGTTGCGCCCAAAACCGCGTCTAAAAAAGAATATAAATTAGATGCGGACAATCGTGAAAAAGTATTGGAAGAATATTTGTACCGCTGGCAGTTGGAACACAATACTGCCCTTGCAGACGATGGCGAAGCAGTGGAAACCGATGCGATGGTGGTTTTGCAGGATAACTGGTTGAGCGCGCAATCGGCATTGCAGGCCGCGGCTTCAGAGCGTCATATCGAATCAACGCGTACCGTCAGGCTAAATCCGAAATCAGGTGCCGTAGATTTTGATGCGCCTGAAGTGGAAGAAACTGAAAAACCGGAAAATGATGATGCGGAAGCGGCTGAAGAGGCGGTTTCAGACGGCCTTGAACAAGAACCGGCCATCAATGTCCATATCAATGTATTGAACCCTCAAGCAATTGGCCGTCGGCAAGTATTCTGCGTTTCTGAAAAAGATTTGACCGAGCGTCTGATTAAGCGTTTGCGTCCCCATGTGGCTGATGCGGTCAACGGCATGATTCGGATTGCCGTGCAAAAACAAATGGCCTTATTCACTTATCAGTTGCAGCAAATGCTGAACGAGCAGGCACCTGGCTTGGTGGAAGATGTATTGGAACACAACGTTAAACGTATTTTGGACGATATGAAGGTTGAAATGAAATACCGCCGTTGAGTATCCGGGCCGTCTGAAAAGTTTCAGACGGCCTTCGGCGTAAATTTCCCTTAAAATTTTACGAAGCGTGTATAATGGCGGCTCACGTTTTCGTGATAAATATCCTTTCTAAATAGTTGATATGCCCGATGCAGAATCGGGCATTTTTTTTGAGATTGTTATGAATAAAAACAAAATCATTGTATTGCTAATTGCTTTGGTTGCCGTATTTGCCTATCAAAAAATGCAAAACAAGCAGCCGCTACAATCGCAGCATCAGCAGAAAATAGAAGCCGTTCAAAAACAAAACAATGCGGGCGAAAAAAACGCCGATACGGCTCAACAGCAAACCGGTTCGGGTAAACAATCGGCAGAAGCGGTTTTGAAACAGGCGTTTGAAAACGAACAAAGCGATATTCAGGTTGAGGGCGAGGGCACGGTATGGAAAACCCTGCCGGATGACAACAAAGGCACGCGCCACCAACGCTTTATCTTGAAGCTCTCCAGCGGCCAGACGCTTTTGGTGGCACACAATATCGACCTTGCCGATAAGATTAAGGGTTTGAAAAAAGGCGATAAAGTAGCGTTTTACGGCGAATACGAATGGTCGGAGCAGGGCGGCGTTATCCATTGGACGCACCATGACCCGTCAGGTCGGCATACTGACGGCTGGTTGAAACACGATGGCCGCCTTTATCAGTAAAAACGGTTTTCCTGTTTTTTCAGACGGCACGAAACACGGCCTTCGGCTTGAAAGATGGTAGAAATCGGCGCAAAATGTTAACAAGTTAAACAGACGGAAAATATTGTTCCGTCCATTGGAATACACAGTAGATTGGAGAATAAATGAACAAAAAACTTCATCCGCAAACGCTGGCCATCCGGGGCGGCAAAGAGCAGACCGAATATCGCGAACACAATCAGGCGCTGTTTTTGACCAGCAGCTTTATGTGGGAAAGCGCGCAACATGCGGCAGATTTGTTTTCCAAAAAAATTAAAGGCTTTACCTATACCCGTACAGCCAATCCGACTACTGCCGCTTTTGAAAAACGCATTGCCGCATTGGAAGGCGCAGAGCGCGCGGTAGCCACTTCGACCGGTATGTCCGCAATTCAGGCGGCGTTTTTTACCTTCTTGCAAGCCGGTGATCATGTTATTTCCAGCCGCAGCCTGTTCGGCACGACCGTCGGTTTCATCAACAACATCGTTACCAAGTTCGGCATCGAAGTCAGCCATGTATCGCCGGTTGATGTAGATGAATGGAAAGCGGCAATCAAGCCCAATACCAAACTGTTTTTCTTGGAAACTCCGTCCAACCCATTGGGCGAAGTTGCCGATTTGGAAGCGCTGGCTGAACTGGCGCACAGCATCGGCGCGCTTTTGGTGGTGGACAATAGCCTCTTGTCGCCAGCAGGTTCGCAGCCTTTGAAACACGGTGCGGATATTTCCGTGTCTTCCGCAACCAAAGCGATTGACGGACACGGCCGCGTGATGGGCGGCGTGTTGGCCGGTTCGGAAGAGCTGATGACGCAAGTTGCCATATATTGCAACTCTTGCGGGCTGGCGATGTCGCCATTCAATGCTTGGGAATTGCTCAGTGGCATCGAAACCATCGGTATCCGTATGGAAAAACAGTTTGACAATGCGTTAAAAATCGCTCAATGGCTGCAACAACAGCCGCAAGTCCAAGCCGTGTACTACACCGGTTTGCCCGACCATCCGCAGGCAGAGCTTATCCGCAAGCAACAAAACGGTGGCGGCATCGTCATTGGCTTTGAAGTTGCCGACCAAGAAGCCGCATGGAAAGTCGTGGACGGCGTGGCGCTTTTCTCCCGTACTGCCAACCTCGGCGACGTGCGCTCAACCATCACTCATCCGTGGACAACGACCCACGGCCGTATGCAGCCTGAAGAAAAACTCGCCGCCAATATCCGCCCGGGCTTGATCCGTCTCTCTGTCGGTTTGGAACACATCGACGATTTGATTGATGATTTGCAACAAGCATTGAACAAATAATCTAAAAACAAATTTCAGACGGCCTTAAATTTTAATAGGCCGTCTGAAAGCAATTAAACACACATCTTAAGAATAAAAGGAAAAAAATAATGTCTGAAGCAGAATTCGCCTCGTGGGCAATGAAAATCCTCCTCACCGGCCTGATTATCTTTTTGGGCTTTATCGTTTGGAACTTGGGTAAAGAATCCAAAGCCGGCAAATTCGGCATCGCCATGCTCTTCTTGGTTTTGGGCTTGGGTGTGTTTGGATTCGTATTTAAAGAGTTGCTGATTAGCTTTTTGGTATTGCCGAAGTAAGCAGAAAGTTTATAGATAGAACAAGGCCGTCTGAAAAAATGTTCAGACGGCCTTTTGATTTGATGTTTTAAATTACGCCCAATTCTTGCAAGCCGCGCAATACGCCGTCTTCATCGACACTTGGGCAGACGAATTGTGCGGCCGCTTTGGCAGCTTCTTCGCCATTGCCCATGGCAACGCCAAAGCCGACGGTTGACAGCATTTCCAAGTCGTTGAAGCTGTCGCCGAATGCCATTACTTTGCTTATATCAATGCCTAGTTTTTCCACTGCGTGGGCGATGCCGCGTGCTTTTGAACCTTCTTTGCGCAGCAGGTCCACAGCATATTCATGCCAGCGGACGGATTTGAAGCCGTGTTGCTGGGTCAGCGGTTGCAGGATTTTTTCTTCTTCCTTATCCACGAAGACCAACATTTGATAAACAGGCTGTTTGCGGAAATATTCTTTGTCGGTCACGAAGTTGGGCAGGATATGCGATAAGCCTTCAACAACGCGCGGAGAATGGGAGGAAACGGCAATTTCTTGGTTGTTGACGAATGCGTAGTCTATTTTGTGTTGCTCAAGCAGGTTGATGGCGGTTTCGATGTCGGCAATGTCCAAGGGGTAGCTTTGCAGGGGCTCGCCGCGAAAGGAAATATATTGGCCGTTGATGGTAACGAGCATGTCGATACCGCATTCTTGAATCAAGTCTTTGATTTTATTTGGAAAGGCGGCTTCCGGACGGCCGGTGGCAATCGCAGTCAAAATGCCTTTGGCTTTCAATGCGCGCATGGCTTGGGCAACCGAAGGACGTAAGGTATCCGTGTATTTTCGGTAGAGGGTGTCGTCGATGTCAAAGAAGATGATTTCAGGATTGTTCATGGTTTACTCGTTGGGCCGGGTATACACAGCTTTCATTGAAAATTGTGTGAACAGCTTGTGTATAAATTGGTTTAGTATTTGATTGCTATTATGAAAATAATTTCTGATTAAAATTTAGGCAGTTTTTTGTTTTGAGAATAAAGCGGAAAGTTATCCACATCAGGCCGTCTGAAAATTTGGTTTTCAGACGGCCTTGTTTTAAGCAATCAGACGGATATTTTCTTTGTCTTGCCTGAATTTGTTTTTAATCACGAGAGGCAGGCTGCTGTCGAAATACCAGTTGCCGTCAGGCAATGCCAACGCGCCGCCGGCGCAGAGCAGGGTAATGCTGTTTCCGGTCAGGGGATCGGTTTCGGTAATTTCAATTTCGTGCGCTTTGCCCCAATCGGTTATGGGGAGTAGATGGGCAAGCTCGGTAATGCGTTGGTTTTGATGTTTGATGCCTTCGGGTTGGCGGCAGTCGCCGTTGCATTTTCCGACGGCCTCAACAGGGCAGGGTTCGCCCTTTGCGTAGCCGGTCGGCAAAATATTGAGCGAATCTGGGCAGAGTCTGTGTTCTTGCGACCATTGCGCCAAAGCGCGTTTGGCTGCTTTTTTGTGGGCAAACAAACCGTATGGACGCCAGTTTCTGGTGCCGCTGTTTAATAAGACAATGCGTGCTTGAAGGCTGCCGTGTTCGTCAGCGATAAAGCGGACGGTAGAAAACGATGTGGACTTTTCAGACGGCATCAGTTGGTATTCCTGCATGGTCTGGGCTTTGAGCCATAATGTATGGAGCTGACCGACTGCCGGAATAAAACGGATGGAGGCTGCTGCTTTGATGTGCGGCGGCAGTTTTTTGCTGTGCAGCAGGGTGGCGGTTTCACTGTATGCGCGTTCGTGTGCTTCAATAGCTTGGGCTTTGCCGAAACGGTCAAACCAAACCAATACGCCGTAACTATCGGGCAGGGCATAGAGCTGTTGGGCAAGCGAATCAGGCAGCCAAGTGGGCAACATTTTCGGATTCATCAATGCACGGACGTGTTCGTCCCATTGCTGATGATTTTTTTCTGCCAGACTTAATTCGAGATAATCACACAATGCGGCAACATCGGTCATGGCGCGGTGGCGGTTGGCCGTCTGAATGCCGGTGCGTTCGATAATGCTGTCGAGGCTGTGTTTGTAAAACTCAGGATACAGGCGGCGCGACAATTGAACCGTACAGAGCGAGGGTGCAGCAAAGTCAGTATGGATACGGGCAAACTCGTGGCGCAGGAAGGTATAGTCAAAGCGGCTGTTGTGCGCAACAACCACTGCACCTTGCAATAGCGGCAACAAATCGGCTGCAATATCGGCAAAGACAGGCGCGTTTTTCACTGTTTCATCATGAATACCGGTCAGCCTGGCAACAAATTCGGGAATGCTGCGGCAAGGATTGACCAATTGCTCGTAATGTGTGGCGCGTCCTTGATCAAAACGAACAAGGGCTACTTCCGTTATCCTGTCTTGATAGAAATTTCCACCGGTCGTCTCCAAATCCACCACGACCACAGGCCGTCCCAAACGGGAAAATGCTTCGGATAAGAGCGGCCAGCGTGCGAAATCTGACATTTTATTCTCTGTAAATTCAATAGCAAATGCGCATTTTACACGCTGTCTGCAAGTTTTCCAAATAAAACGCTTGACAGTAAATAGCCCTCTCTTTATAATTCAAATCTTTCTTGATGCACCCGTAGCTCAGTTGGATAGAGTATCTGGCTACGAACCAGAGGGTCGGGCGTTCGAATCGCTCCGGGTGCGCCACAGAAAATCTCCGCGCCCATCGTCTAGCGGTTAGGACATCGCCCTTTCACGGCGGTAACCGGGGTTCGATTCCCCGTGGGCGTGCCAGTTTATAAAAAAGCGCAATCTGTTTCGGATTGCGCTTTTTTGCGTCTATCAATTTTGAAATGATTTGAACCTCTCTTTTTATCTGCTAACGCTGATTAGCATTTGTCATAATCTACTAAAAGCATTTATTATTACATATCTAATAATCATAATTTAAGGGAAAACGTTCATGGCGTGGCGGTTTGTGTTGCCTGCTTGGGTGGTGGGTGTAGTGCTTTCGTTTGCTTTGCCGGTTGTGCCGCCATGGTGGGTTTGGTTGTCTGTAATCATTGGTATGCTTGCGTTGTGTCGAAGATTTGCTGTGGCTTGGTTGGTGTTGGCCGTCTGTGTGGGCATGGCGTTTGGGGTGTGGCGGATCGGGCTGGTGTTGGCCGGTCAATGGCCTGTGGGGGAGGCTGCGGCTAAAGTTTTGACGGTTGAGGTGGCGGATATGCCGCGTGATGATGGTCGGCGCGTGCAGTTTGCGGCAAGGGCTTGGGATGAGCGTGGGCAGGCTTTTGATTTGATGTTGTCGGATTATCAGCGGCGCGATTGGATGGTGGGCAGTCAGTGGTCTGTATCGGCGCGGGTAAGGCCGGTAATCGGTGAAGTGAATATGCGCGGTTTGAACCGTGAAACATGGGCTTTGGCCAATGGTATCGATGGCATGGGTACTTTGGGGCGCGACAGGAAACTCGTGCGGCAAGGCGGTGGTTTCGGTTTGGCTGATATGCGTGATGCGGTAAGCCGAAGTTGGCAGAGAACGGCGGACAAATATCCTGAGTTTTCAGACGGCATAGGGCTGATGCGTGCTTTGAGTATTGGCGAGCAATCGGCGTTGCGGCCGCCTTTGTGGCAGGCATTCCGGCCTTTGGGACTGACGCACTTGGTCAGTATTTCGGGCTTGCATGTGACGATGGTGGCTGTATTGTTTGCCTGGCTAATCAAGCGAATTTTTCGTTATTTGCCGTGGATTCCGGCGCAACCGCGTGTGTGGATATTGGCTGGCGGTGTTGCCGGGGCTTTGTTTTATGCGCTTTTGGCCGGTTTTTCCGTACCGACGCAACGCAGTGTGTTGATGTTGGCTGCGTTTGCGTGGGCATGGTGGCGCGGCAGTGGCGGCTCGGGCTGGATGGCGTGGTGGCAGGCTTTGGCCGTTGTTTTGTTGTTGGACCCGTTGGCTGTATTGGGCGTGGGAACATGGTTGTCATTCGGTTTGGTTGCTGCTTTGATTTGGGCTTCATCAGGCCGTCTGAAAGAGTTGGGTTGGCGTTTGGCTGTACGGGGGCAATGGGCGGCAACGGTGTTGTCGGTGGTATTGCTGGGCTATTTGTTTGCTTCGTTACCTTTGCTCAGTCCGTTGGTTAATGCGCTGGCTATTCCTTGGTTTTCTTGGGTATTGACGCCGTTGGCTTTGCTGGGTTCGGTTTTCCCGTTTGAACCTATCCAGTTGGTAGCGGCATTTTTGGCGGAATATACTTTACGCGGTTTGGTATGGCTGGCTACGGTATCGCCTGAATTTGCCGTCGCAGCGGCGCCCATGCCTTTGCTCGTGTTGGCGATGATGGCGGCTTTACTGTTATTGCTGCCTAAAGGAATGGGCTTGAAACCTTGGGCATGTTTGGTTTTATTGGGTTTTGTGTTTTACCGTCCTGCCAAGCTGGAGGAGGGGGTGGCAAGGGTTACGGTGATGGATGCAGGACAAGGTTTGTCGGTGTTGATACAAACGCGCAACCGCAATCTTTTGTTTGATACAGGAACGGAGCAAGTGGCGCAAACAGGTATTGTGCCGAGTTTGAACGCGATGGGCGTGCGCCGTTTGGACAGCCTGATTTTGTCGCACCATGATATTGACCATGACGGCGGTTTTCAAAGTGTGGCGGCTGTCGGTGCTGATAAATTGCTTGCCGGACAACCTGAGTTTTATCCGAATGCAGAGTTTTGCCAAGAAGACAAATGGCAATGGGACGGCGTAGATTTCGAGTTGCTCAGGCCGTCTGAAAATGCAGGCAAGGAAGATAACGACCAAAGCTGCGTATTGCGTGTCGTGGCAAACGGCAAAGCCTTGTTGATAACCGGCGATTTGGGTGTGAAGGGCGAGGCCGGTTTGATTGAAAAATACGGCCATGCGCTGTATAGCCAAGTGTTGGTATTGGGACATCACGGCAGCAGCACGGCTTCGTCGGGCAGCTTTCTGCATACGGTTTCGCCGCAATATGCCGTAGCATCCAGTGGCTATGCCAATGCCTACAAACATCCGACCGTTGCCGTACAAAATCGTGTCCGCGCGCACGGCATTACTTTGTTGAGAACGGATTTGTCAGGCGCGTTGGTGTTTGCTTTGGGACAGGGCGATATATTTCAAGGCCGTCTGAAAAAGGATAAGTTTTATTGGCAGAAGAAACCGTTTGAGTAAAAAGGCTAAAAGGCCGTCTGAAAGACTTTTTCAGACGGCCTTAATATTTTTTATTGGTGGGTATTATCCAAATTTTGTGTGAATCCAACTGTGGATAGTTTGGTTTGATATTTGATAATAAAGAATAAATTAATTATGATGAAAAAATGGGCAGTTTAAAGATAGGGTAATAATTACAAAGTTATTAGTAATTATCGGCTGATGGTTGTTTTAAAGTTTAAGGTCGTCTGAACCTGATATTTCATGTTCAGACGGCCTTAAACTTATATAATATCCGACCCATCTGTTTAAAAAGGCCATCTCCATGAACACCATACGCACCAAAATTTGCGGTATTACCCGACCTGAAGACGCGCTGGCCGCGGCCGAATTGGGCGCAGATGCCATCGGGTTGGTGTTTTACGCCAAGAGTAAACGGGCAGTGAGTATTGAGCAGGCGCAGGCGGTTGTGAAAAATCTGCCGCCGTTTGTATCGGTGGTGGCCTTGTTTGTGAATGAAAACGAGCAAACCATCCGCGAGATTTTGCGTCAGGTGCCGATAGATGTGATTCAGTTTCACGGCGATGAAGACGATGATTTTTGCCGTCGGTTTGACCGCCCGTATTTGAAGGCCGTGCGCGTACAGTCCGCTGCCGATATTCAGACGGCCTGTGCCAAATTTCCGAATGCACGCGCCTTGCTGTTTGATGCCTATCATCCGACTGAATACGGCGGTACGGGACAAAGTTTCGACTGGACCATGTTGCACGGCAATATCGGCAAACCGTGGATACTTGCCGGCGGATTGACTGCGGAAAACGTTGCCGAAGCGGTAAAAATCAGCGGCGCGACGGCGGTGGATGTGTCCGGCGGCGTGGAAATCTCCGGCGGGATTAAGAGCAGGGAGAAAATGGCGGCGTTTATTCAGGCAGTAAAGGCCGTCTGAAATTTTGTTTGAATGAAAAACAACCGGAATACAGATATGCAAGAGCCAATCGTCGAGTCTCACCCTTTCGCAGCCTTGTTGCCGCCGCAGGCAACGGTCATGATGATGGGGACGTTTCCGCCTAAAGAAGAAAAACACGCGATGCAGTTTCATTATCCGAATTTTCAAAACGATATGTGGCGCGTGTATGGACTGGTGTTTTTCGGTGATGCGGCGCATTTTCAAAAGCAGGGCGAAAAGGCGTTTGATGCCGATAAAATCAAAGCGTTTTTGAGTGAAAAGGGGATTGCATCCTGTCCGACCGTGTTGAAGGCAATACGCGAACATGGCAATGCTTCGGATAAGTTTTTAAAAGTGATAGAAACCGTCGATTTGGCGGCAGTATTGGCGCAAATGCCCGAGTGCCGCCATCTTTGCACTACCGGCGGTAAGGCAACCGAAGTTTTGTTGGAGATTCAGGGCAGCGGCATGAAAATACCGAAGACCGGCGAAACAGTGCCGTTTCACTATGTTGGACGTGAGTTGACCCTGACGCGTCTGCCTTCGACTTCGCGTGCCTATCCTTTGAGTTTGGCGAAAAAAGCGGCGGCATATCGGGCTTTTTTTGAAATGGCTGGATTGACTGTTTTTCAGGAGTAGGGTGATGGACCGTTATGAAATTTCTTTAATGACGTTTATGGCTTTGTGGTGGCTTTTTAATGTCGTCTCAGTGTGGCTGAAGGCCAAAAAATGGCATATCAAGGTATTGTTGGGCGGAACGCTTTTGTATGTGATACAAATATCTGCAGTCATTATGTCTGTTAACGGCCTTAATTGGATATTTTTGAACGTAAGCACTATAAATACCAATGAGTTGATTATTGCTTTGCTTGTGCTTAACTTTTTGGGTTGTTGGTTGCTGGCACTGTGGCTGGGGATGTTGGCATTGAAACTATGTCTGAGAAACAAAAACGAAGAAAAACATATCGCGCCGCCGTTGGGTACGGCATTGATTGCAACATCGAGCTGTACGCTGTTGTTCCTATTTTGTCTGCTGACATTATTATTCAATTAGTTGCCGACAAGATGAATGGAAAACGGCTATAATTGCTGACAATTTTTACTTTCAGACGGCCTTTTACTGAATCAGGCCGTCTGAAACCATAAAACGAACAAGGAAAAATCCCATGAAAAATTATCACGCTCCCGACGAGAACGGCTTTTTCGGCGAACACGGCGGCCTGTACGTTTCCGAAACTCTGATTCCTGCTTTGCAAGAATTGGCAGAAGCCTATAAAGCAGCGAAAGAAGATCCTTCATTTTGGGAAGAGTTCCGCCATGATTTGAAACACTATGTCGGCCGTCCCAGCCCTGTTTACCATGCCGCGCGATTGTCCGAGCATTTGGGCGGCGCGCAAATCTGGCTGAAGCGTGAAGATTTGAACCACACCGGCGCACACAAAGTCAACAACACCATCGGTCAGGCATTGCTCGCCCGCCGCATGGGCAAAAAACGCGTGATTGCCGAGACCGGCGCAGGTCAGCACGGCGTGGCTTCTGCTACCGTCGCCGCACGCTTCGGCATGACTTGCGATGTGTACATGGGGGCGGACGACATCCAGCGTCAAATGCCCAACGTGTTCCGTATGAAGCTGCTTGGCGCGAATGTCGTCAGTGTCGACAGCGGCAGCCGTACTTTGAAGGACGCGATGAACGAAGCCATGCGCGAATGGGTGGCCCGCGTGGACGACACGTTCTATATCATCGGCACCGCCGCAGGCCCGGCGCCGTATCCAGAAATGGTACGCGACTTTCAATGCGTGATCGGCAATGAAGCCAAAGAACAAATGTTGGAAGCCATCGGCCGCCAACCTGATGTTGCCGTTGCCTGCGTGGGCGGCGGCTCGAATGCCATCGGTTTGTTCCATCCCTATATCGAAGAAGAAAACGTACGTTTGGTCGGCGTAGAAGCCGGCGGTTTGGGCGTGGATACGCCTGACCACGCTGCACCGATTACCAGCAAAGCCCCTATCGGTGTTTTGCACGGTTTCCGCAGCTATTTGATGCAGGACGAAAACGGTCAAGTCTTGGGTACGCACTCTGTTTCCGCAGGCTTGGATTACCCAGGCATCGGCCCGGAACACAGCCATTTGAACGACATCAACCGTGTGGAATACACTGTTGCCAAAGATGACGAAGCACTCGAAGCCTTTGATTTGCTCTGCCGTTTTGAGGGCATTATTCCTGCGCTGGAATCCAGCCATGCCGTTGCTTGGGCGGTGAAAAACGCGCCGAAAATGAGCAAAGACCAAGTGATTTTGGTCAACCTCTCCGGCCGCGGCGATAAAGACATTAATACCGTGGCGAAACTCAAAGGCATTGAGTTGTAAGCCTTATTGATTGAGCAGTAAAGGCCGTCTGAAAAAGCTGGATTTCAGTCTTTCAGACGGCCTTTGTTTCCGTAATGATTAGCGTAGTATTTTATCCGCGCAAACTCTATTAAGTATCGGCGGCTAAGGAAATTTATCCTTCCAAACCGAGCTTGTACGCTTTCTAAACCGATTATTCAAGTTATCCATCACCATGAAACATTTAGCAATCCATCTAAAACTATTGGGCATGGCGGCGTTTTGGGGCGCATCTTGGCCGATGGGGCGGATGCTGGGACAGGCGCTGCCGCCTTTAACGGGCGGTATGCTGCGCTTTTTGACGGCGGCTATCTTGCTTTTGGGCTGGCTGTTTGCACGGTATCGATTGCGTACTTTGGCAGTTTTGTCGCGCAAACAATGGCTTGGATTGGCACTGGCGGCGGCATTCGGGGTATTTGGTTTTACTGTGTTGTCTATGCTGGGTTTGCAGCGGATTCCTGCTTCAAGGGCGACGGTGTTGGTCACGTTCAATCCTGTATTGACGATGTTTTTTGCGGCTTTGTTGTTTGGCGAGAAGCTCAACGGCAAGATTGTGTCGGGTATGTTGTTGGCAGTGGCAGGCTCGATATGGGCGGTCACGCATGGCGAGATTGCGGCATTTTTGTCGGGCGGCGGCGTAGGGTGGGGTGAAGTGCTGGTGTTTTGCAGCCTTTGTTGCTTGGTCACTTATACGATGATAGGCAGGGCGGTGTTGCAGGGGATTGATGCGCTGACGGTCACCGTGGCCACCGCTTGGCTGGGTGCATTGATGCTGTTGCCGCCTGCGCTGATTTCAGACGGGCTGCCGTTTGGTATGCTTGCCGAAATGGACGGCAGGGGCTGGTTTGCTTTGATTGGGTTGTCTGTTGGGGCAACGGTCTTGAGCTATGCATGGTATTTTGAAGGCGTGAAGACTTTGGGCGCAGGCAGCGCGGCGGCGTACATTACTTTGGTGCCGGTATTCGGTATTTTGTGTTCCGCTTGGTTTTTGGGCGAGGCATTGCATATTTCCTTGGTTGCCGGCTGTTTGGCGGCAGTGGGCGGATTGGCGTTGATGCAGTACGGAAGACGTGCCGTCTGAAAAGGTAAATATGTTATATAATAATGAAACTGATCAAACCATTGTTTTAAACATGTCTGAACATTCCTCCCTGCTCGATTTCGACCGCGCCCATCTGCTCCATCCCTATACATCTATGACCGACCCGTTGCCTGTTTATCCGGTGCGCCGTGCGGAGGGCGTGCACATCGAATTGGCGGATGGTACGCGGCTGATTGATGGGATGTCGTCTTGGTGGTGTGCGATACACGGCTACAATCATCCCATTCTGAATCAAGCGGTTGAGGCGCAGATTAAGCAAATGTCGCATGTGATGTTCGGCGGTTTGACGCACGAGCCTGCGGTAGAACTTGGCAAATTATTGGTCGGGATTTTGCCGCAGGGGCTGGACCGTATTTTTTATGCGGATTCAGGTTCAGTTTCGGTGGAAGTTGCGCTGAAGATGGCGGTTCAATACCAGCAGGCGCGGGGTTTGACGGCGAAGCAGAATATTGCGACGGTACGGCGCGGGTATCACGGCGATACTTGGAATGCGATGTCTGTCTGCGATCCGGAAACGGGGATGCACCATATTTTCGGCAGCGCTCTGCCGCAGCGTTATTTTGTCGATAATCCGAAAAGCCGTTTCGACGATGAATGGGACGAGGCGGATTTGCAGCCTGTCCGCGCCTTGTTTGAAGCGCATTATGCGGATATTGCCGCCTTTATTTTGGAACCGGTCGTGCAGGGCGCAGGCGGCATGTATTTTTATCATCCGCAGTATCTTCGCGGATTGCGCGATTTGTGCGACGAATTTGATATCGTATTGATTTTTGATGAAATCGCCACAGGATTCGGGCGCACGGGCAAGATGTTTGCCTGCGAACACGCGGAGGTCGTGCCGGATATTATGTGTATCGGCAAAGGCTTGAGCGGCGGCTATATGACGCTGGCGACGGCAATCACTTCGCAAAAAGTCACCGAAACGATTTCGCGCGGCGAAGCGGGCGTGTTTATGCACGGCCCGACATTTATGGCGAACCCGCTGGCGTGTGCCGTTGCCTGCGCTTCGGTCAAACTGCTTTTGTCCCAAGATTGGCAGGCAAATATCTGCCGCATTGAAAGCATCTTAACAGGCCGTCTGAAAGCTGCATGGGACATTCGCGGTGTGAAAGATGTTCGCGTTTTGGGTGCTATCGGGGTGATTGAGCTGGAAAAAGGCGTGGATATGGCGCGTTTTCAAGCGGATTGCGTGGCGCAGGGCATTTGGGTGCGCCCATTCGGAAGACTGGTGTATTTAATGCCGCCGTATATTATTTCAGACGGCCTCTTGACCGAACTTGTCGACAAAACCGTACAAATCTTGAAGGAACACAGCAAATGAAAGGCGTTTACTTCGTCAGCGGCATTGATACGGACATCGGCAAAACCGTCGCCACCGGCGTGTTGGCAAAACAATTGTTGCAGCAGGGTAAAAGCGTGATCACGCAAAAGCCTGTGCAAACTGGTTGCCGCGACATCGCCGACGACATCGCCGTCCACCGCAAAATCATGGGCATACCCATGCAAGAAGCCGACAAACAAGGGCTGACCATGCCCGAAATCTTCAGCTATCCGGCCTCGCCCCATCTCGCCGCCCGACTGGACGGCAGGGCTTTGGATTTGGGCAAAATCCGTACCGCCACGCAAGAATTGGCGGCGCAATACGAAATCGTCTTGGTCGAAGGCGCGGGCGGATTGATGGTGCCGCTGACGGAAGATTTGTTGACCATTGATTATATTCAGCAACAGGCTTATCCCGTCATCCTCGTTACCAGCGGACGGCTCGGCAGTATCAACCATACCCTGCTCAGCTTCGTCGCGCTCAAACAATACGGCATCAGCTTGCACAGCCTGATTTTCAACCATATTCACGACAGCAAAGATGAAACCGTTGCCGGCGATACCTTGGAATATCTTAAAGGCCGTCTGAAAGATGAGTTTCCCGAAGCCAAATGGCAAGAGTTGGCCAAGACAGAGGTGTCAGATGGAGCTTGATATACCGCGTGGCACGCTTTGTCCACATGCCGAAGCCTTAAGCCTCTTGCCGTCTAAGGCCGAACATCTGCTGACCGTTTCTTCGCTAACTGCCGCTTTGCGCGCTTCTGGTAAGGATTTTTCAGTCGATCCGGTGTATTTTGGTTTGACGAAGGGAGCGGAAAACGGAGACGAAATCTTTGTGCGCGATGTTTGGCTCAAACTGGACGGCGAAACAGTGATACAAGCCAGAAGCGCGTGCCGGCCGGATAGCCGTCTATGGACAGAATTATTGGATTGCGGAACGCAGCCTTTGGGCGAGCGCCTGTTTGACGGTACATTGCCGTTGAAGCGTTCGGATTTTGAGTTTCTTCGTTTTGAAGATTCCGACCGTCCATCTTTCAGACGGCCTGTTACCGCGCGCCGTTCCTATTTCGATTGGAACGGCGAAACATTGGAATTAACAGAATATTTCTTATTGAAATTAATAGATTTATACCGCTAAGGCCGTCTGAAAATAAAACCAATTACCGATGTTTGTCATAATTCTGTTATAATACAATAAATTAAATTGTTAAGATCTGTTTGATTTCAGACGGCAATAAATTATAATAAGAGCTAAGGCTCTAAAATGCCTTTCCTTCAGCATCAATACATATACAACGACACATTACACCAATGAACATACGGCGCTTTTTCCTACAATTTTTACCGCGTTACGCTGTCGGACGGATGGTGATATACGCCAAACTGATGCGCATCGACAAACCCATTGGCACACTACTTTTGCTGTGGCCGACTTATTGGGCATTATGGATTGCGTCTAAAGGCGTTCCCGATGCGGATATTTTTATTGCTTTTACCGCAGGCACGTTTTTAATGCGCAGCGCAGGTTGCGTCGTGAATGACTTTGCCGACCGCAATTTTGACGGCGCAGTAGAGCGCACCAAAAACCGCCCGTTTGCCAAAGGTTTGGTTTCCAAAACCGAAGCGCTGCTTTTGACCGTCATGCTGTGCCTGATGGCGGCCTTGTGTCTGGTGCCGCTCAACCGCTTTACTTGGCTGATGAGCCTTCCGGCCTTGTTTCTGGCCGTCACATATCCCTTTACCAAACGCTTTTTCCCGTTGCCGCAGTTTTATTTAGGACTGGCATTTTCGTTCGGCATTCCCATGGCCTTTGCCGCCGTGCAAGGTCGAGTGCCTCCCGAAGCATGGCTGATGTTTACCGCCAATGCCTTATGGACGCTGGCTTACGACACGATTTATGCCATGGCGGACAAAGAAGACGATTTGAAAATCGGCATTAAAACTTCGGCAATCACATTTGGCCATCACGACATTACTGCCTCTATGCTTTGCCATTTTTGGTTTACCGTATTGATGGTAGTGCTGGGTATTAAAATCGGCGCAACTTGGCCTTATTGGCTGGTATTGCCGATAACCGCGTATTGGCAGTATCAGCAGTATGCCGCCATCCGTACGCGCGACCGCCAGTTGTGTTTTCAAACGTTTTTGGCCAACAACCGCATCGGCTTGGCGTGGTTTTGCGGATTGGTCTGCCATTATTTTTGGTTGTTTTTGGTTTCCAAACTGTTTTAAAAAACTAGATTGAGGCCGTCTGAAAAGAAAAGGAAAAGGGGTATGCCGGACATACCCCTTTTTATTTTAATCATGGTTTTACCAGCGATAGAATTTTTACTTTAAATTCAATATAATCAAACAGTTGGCTTATTTTTAACTCGTTAAAAAATATCAAAAACAACATGGAAAATGTTAGCAGGGAGAGTGTAAATTACGCCTTCAGGATTGAGATTTGCACCGACAATCGGTACAATCCCATTGTTTTGCGACATTTAAAAGAGATACACATGAGCCTGATCGGCGAAATTTTACCTTTGTCCCATATCGTTTTGGATTTGGAAGTCAGCAGCAAAAAGCGTCTGTTTGAAGAGGCTGCACAGCTGCTGGAGAATGAAGCAGAATTACCGAATACCAACGTGTTCGACTGCCTGTTTGCCCGTGAAAAACTCGGTTCGACCGGTTTGGGGCAGGGGGTGGCGATTCCTCACGGCCGTCACGCATGCGTGAAAAAAGCCACCGGTGCGTTTATCCGTACCAAAGAGCCGGTCGCCTTTGATGCGCCCGACGGCAAACCCGTTTCCCTGATTTTTATCCTGCTTGTGCCTGAAAACGCTACCGGCGAACATTTGGAAGTCTTGTCCAAACTGGCCGGCAGATTCTCTCAAAAAGCCATCCGTGAAGCATTGATGGCCGCGACTTCTGCCGAAGAAGTACGCACACTCCTGACTGAAGAGTAATTCATGCCCAGCATATCCGTCCGCCGCCTGTTTTCCGACAATCAGCACAAACTCGAACTCGCTTGGGCTGCCGGCAATTCCGGCGCGGACAACCGTATCGGTGTCGAAGCCGATAAACCCGTCTTGGCCTTGGTCGGCCACTTAAACTTTATCCATCCCAACCAAATTCAAGTTGTCGGTGTAGCCGAAGCCGAATATTTACGCCGTCTGGAATCGGGCGAACTCAACTACGATTTCGGCGAGCTTTTCGACATCCCCATGTCTTTGGTCATCGTCGCCAACGGTTTGCCAGTTTCGCCCAAATTGCGCGATTATTGCCATACCAACAGTATCCCTCTGCTGACTTCCAAACAGGAAAGTCCGCACCTGATGGACGTTTTGCGGATTTATCTGCAACGTACATTGGCTACTTCCACCATCAAGCACGGTGTATTTTTGGATGTATTTGAAGTGGGCGTACTCATTACTGGACAATCCGGATTGGGTAAGAGCGAATTGGCATTGGAGCTGATTTCGCGCGGCCACAGCCTGATTGCCGATGATGCGGTCGAACTCTTCCGTACCGGCCCGGAAATGCTGGAAGGCCGTTGTCCTCCTATGCTGCGTGATTTCCTCGAAGTACGCGGCTTGGGCATACTCAATATCCGCCATATTTTTGGCGAAACCTCCATCCGTCCGAAAAAAATCCTCCAGCTGATTATCAATTTGGTTCCGGCCGACGACGGATACATGAAACAACTCGATCGATTGAGCATCCGTACCGAAACAGAATCTATCCTCAACGTCAGCATCCGTTCCGTTACCCTGCCTGTTGCAATCGGTCGAAACTTAGCAGTATTGGTTGAAGCTGCAGTGCGCAATTACATCCTTCAGTTGCGCGGTAAAGACAGCACCAAAGAATTCCTCGAACGCCATCAAACACAACTCAAAGAAAACGAACAAAATCATGAAAATCGTCCTGATTAGCGGCTTATCCGGCTCAGGAAAATCCGTAGCCCTCAAGCAGCTTGAAGATTTGGGCTATTACTGTGTCGATAACCTTCCTTTGGAAATGCTTCCGTCGTTGGTCTCGCTCCATATCGAACGTGCCGATGAAACCAAACTCGGTGTCAGCGTTGACATCCGTTCCGGTATCAATATTCAGGAAGCGCAAGAGCAAATCCAATATTTGCGTCATGAAGGGCATCAAGTCGAAGTCCTCTTTATTGAAGCGGAAGAGGGTGTGTTGGTTCGCCGCTTCTCAGAAACCCGCCGCGGACACCCTTTGTCCGGCCATAATCTGACTTTGTTGGAAAGCCTGCAAAAAGAACGCGAATGGCTCTTCCCGCTTAGAGACATCGCATATTGCATCGATACGTCCAAAATGAACGCTCAGCAGCTGCGTTATGCTGTGCAACAATGGCTCAATATTGAACGTGTCGGTTTGCTGGTCATTCTTGAATCCTTTGGTTTCAAATACGGCGTTCCCAACAATGCCGACTTTATGTTTGATATGCGCAGCCTGCCCAATCCGTATTACGATCCGGAATTGCGTCCCTTTACCGGTATGGATAAGCCTATTCAAGATTATTTGGGCCAGCAGCCGTTGGCTCAAGAAATGGTTGATGACATCGACCATTTTATTAGCCGCTGGTTGCCGCGCCTACAACAAGAGAGCCGCAGTTATGTAACGATTGCCATCGGTTGTACCGGCGGTCAGCACCGCTCCGTTTATGTTGTGGAAAAACTGGCCGAACGCCTCAAAGGCCGTTACGAACTCCTTGTCCGCCATCGTCAGGCTCAAAGCTTGGCAGGACGCTAACTTGCCGTTTCAGACGGCCTCAAAGGAAGAAACCATGAAAAAAATCAGTCTGACCGCATTATCCCTGCTTATCTTGACCGCCTGCGCGACAGAGCCTGTCACTGCTTACCGTTGGCACCGCACCGGCGCGAGCGAAGCTGAAGTTTCCCGCCAAATCAATACCTGCAAATCACAAGTTCAAAATGGAACCAAACGTGGCAATACATCCAAGACGTTTGAGCAATGTATGGATGAAGCAGGTTATTACAGCTACGAGCATGGCAATCTCTAAATCCTGATTGACCGATTATCCAAATACCGAGGCCGTCTGAAAAACAATAATTTTTCAGGCGGCCTTAGATACGAATAGAAAGAATAAAAAGACATGGCTATCCAATGGTTTCCCGGCCACATGAACAAGGCAAAAAAAGCCATTGCCGAACGCATTAAAAGCGTTGATATGGTGATTGAGATGTTGGACGCGCGTATGCCTGCTTCCAGCGAAAATCCCTTGCTTGCCCAGTTGTCCAAAGGCAAGCCCAAACTCAAAATCTTAAACAAGCAAGATCTTGCCGATCCCGAACGTACCAAAGTTTGGCTCGAACACTACAACAGCCGCCAAGATACCCGCGCCATTGCGCTTGATTCTTCCGAAACCGGCGCTCATGGCAAAATTACCCAAGCTTGCCGCGCCATGATTCCGCATCGCCAAGGTATTGAGAAGCCGTTGCGTGTCCTGATTTGCGGTATCCCCAACGTCGGCAAATCCACCTTGATTAACGGCATGATCGGCAAAAAATCTGCCAAAACCGGCAACGAACCCGGTATTACCAAAGCCGAACAGCGCCTTTTCCTTGCCGACGATTTCTGGCTTTACGATACCCCGGGTATGTTGTGGCCCAAAATTATCGTTGAAGAAGGTGGTTACAACCTTGCAGCTGGCGGTGCAGTTGGACGCAACGCGCTGGATGAAGAAGAAGTGGCACTTGAGCTTTTGGATTACCTCCGCCGCCATTATCTGGCCCTTTTGCAAGAGCGCTATCAAGCCGACAAAGATCCAAGCAGTCATTGGGACGATACTTCTTGGCTTGAGTGGATTGCCAAAAAACGTGGTGCGGTTTTGAGCGGCGGACGGGTTAACTATCAAAAGGTCGCTGAAAATATCCTGACTGATTTCCGTGAAGGAAAAATCGGCAGAATCACGCTGGAAACGCCAAACCAATGGGAAACTTGGCTGAAAAAAGCCAGACAGAAAGAGGCCGAACTTAAAGCCATTCGCGAAGCCAGAAAGGCGGAAAGAAAAGGGCAGCAGCCTTCAGCCGATTAATATAAAAGGCCGTCTGAAATCTATTTTCAGACGGCCTTTTGTTGTAATAGACAATTTAGAGGGCGGTACGGCTGAAGCTATCCAGAGCTTTATCGGTTTGGATTTGGTTGAACTGCATGATGGTTTTGTCGCCTTGCTTTTCGTCCAATTCGATTTTACGCACCAGCGTATCGCCGTTGATTTCGATACGGTTGAAGATTTGGCGGGTAATGGCGGTTTTCGGAGTCAGGGTCAACGTCCATTTTTTCTCGTTGCCGTTTAATTTCAAATCAAATTGTTTTTCCAAACCTTGGGTATTGCCGCCCAAAAGGTCGAGGAAGAGTTTGATTTGGCGGCTTTGGCCGTTGAGTTTGCTGGCATTTGGGTTGACCCATTGACTGCCGTTCCATTGCATGATGCCGTCTGAACGCACGCGCAGGGTGGTTTCAAATGGTTTTTGCATTTTCCAGAGCAGGCCTTTTTGTGGGACAAGGGTAAAGCTGCCGCTGGTGGTCATGGGTTTGCTGAGGGATTTGAGTTGGCGTTGTTGGACAAAATTGCCTTGCACGTTTTGCGGTTTTTGCAAGGTTTGTGCCAATTCTGCAGGGGAAAATGCCCACAAAGCCGGAGCGCTGATGAGGAGAGTAAGAGAAAGAATGGTTTTTTTCATTGTGCTTCCATAAGGTTTGAGGCCGTCTGAAAGTTCAGACGGCCTTTTATTGCTTTAATTATAAGGCTGACAAGGCCTGATTAAAGGTTGCGCTTGGACGCATCGCTTGTGCAGCTTTTTCAGGATTGGCTGCGTAGTAGCCGCCGATGTCGACCGCTTTGCCTTGTACGGCAGAGAGTTCTTCAACGATTTTGGCTTCGTCGGCAGTCAAAGCGGCTGTCAATGGCGCAAATGCGGCTTTCAGTTCGGCATCTTTGTCTTGCGCCGCCAATTCTTGCGCCCAGTAGAGGGTGAGGTAGAAATGGCTGCCGCGGTTGTCGAGTTCACCTGCTTTGCGTTTAGGCGATTTGTCGTTCAACAGCAGTTTTTCGGTGGCTGCATCCAAAGTGTCGGCGAGAACTTGGGCTTTGGCGTTGCCGGTTTTTTGCGCCAGATGTTCAAACGATACGGCGAGTGCGAGGAATTCGCCCAAAGAGTCCCAACGCAAGTGGTTTTCTTCGAGGAATTGTTGGACGTGTTTCGGTGCAGAACCACCCGCGCCGGTTTCAAACATACCGCCGCCATTCATCAATGGAACGATAGATAGCATTTTCGCGCTGGTACCCAGTTCCAAAATTGGGAACAAGTCGGTCAGGTAGTCGCGCAGGACGTTACCGGTTACGGAGATGGTGTCTTCGCCGTTTTTCAGACGGCCCAAGCTGAATTTAGCGGCTTCTTCAGGAGCGAGGACGCGGATGTCGAGGCCGTTGGTATCCAGTTCGGCAAGGTAAGCTTTAACCTTGGCGAGCAGGCTCTTGTCGTGCGGACGGTTTTCGTCGAGCCAGAATACGGCTGGCGTGTTGCTCAGACGGGCGCGGTTAACAGCGAGTTGTACCCAGTCTTTAACCGGAGCGTCTTTGGTTTGGCACATACGCCAGATGTCGCCGGCTTCAACGTCGTGTTGCATCAGGACATTACCTGCTGCATCGATGACTTGGACTTGACCGTCAGCTTCGATTTCGAAGGTTTTGTTGTGTGAACCGTATTCTTCGGCTGCTTGCGCCATCAGACCGACGTTAGGAACGGTACCCATGGTTGTCGGGTCAAATGCGCCGTGTTCGCGGCAGAAGTCGATGGTTGCTTGGTAAACGCCGGCGTAGCTGCTGTCCGGAATGACGGCTTTGGTGTCTTGCGCTTTGCCGTCTTTATCCCACATACGGCCGGAGTTACGAATCATCGCAGGCATAGAAGCATCGACGATGACATCGCTAGGAACGTGCAGGTTGGTGATGCCTTTGTCGGAATCAACCATGGCCAAATCAGGGTTGGCGGCGTAAACGGCAGCGATTTCAGCTTCAACGGCGGCGCGGGTGTCCGCATCCAGTTTGTCCAAATTGGCAAGCAGGTTGCCAAAGCCGTTGTTGACGTTGACGCCTGCGGCAGCCAGTTTGTCGCCGAATTTTTCAAATACAGGTGCGAAGAATACTTTGACGGCGTGTCCGAAGATAATCGGGTCGGACACTTTCATCATGGTGGCTTTCATGTGCAGCGAGAACAATACGCCTTTTGCTTTTGCGTCTTTCACTTGTTCGGCAAGGAAGGCGAGCAGGGCTTTTTTGCTCATTACGGTCGCGTCGATGATTTCGCCGGCTTTCAGGGAAACAGGCTCACGCAGCTCTTTTTTGTTGCCTTGTTTGTCGGTGAACACGATGGATACGGAAGTCGCTTCAGGTACGGTAACGGATTGTTCGTTATGGAAAAAGTCGCCGCTTTGCATGGTAGCAACGTGGGTTTTGGAATCTTTGGTCCATGCGCCCATGCTGTGCGGATGTTTTTTCGCAAAGTTTTTCACTGCTTTAGGCGCGCGACGGTCGGAGTTGCCTTCACGTAGGACAGGGTTTACCGCGCTGCCTTTGATGCGGTCGTAGCGTTCGCGTACGGCTTTTTCTTCATCGGTTTGAGGGTCGGCAGGATAGTCGGGAACGGCAAAGCCTTTAGACTGCAATTCTTTAATCGCGGCCGTCAGTTGAGGTACGGATGCGCTGATGTTCGGCAGTTTGATCACGTTTGCATCGGGTTGTTTTACCAGTTCGCCCAATTCGGCAAGCGCATCAGGTACGCGCTGCGCTTCGGTCAGGTATTCTGGAAACGCCGCCAAAATACGGCCGGAGAGAGAAATGTCGCTGGTTTTGACATCAATATTGGCGTGGCGGGTAAACGCCTGCACGATTGGCAACAGGGATTGAGTGGCCAATGCAGGAGCTTCGTCGGTGTAGGTATAGATAATGGTGGATTTAGTCATGGGATTATTCTCTATGTAGGTTAAGTTTTTCTTTTCGGGCACATCGCGAGATGAAACGTGCTAAGCCTATTATGGCATATTTCGGCGGATTTGGTTGTTGTTTTGATGTTATTGTTTTTTAAGTTGCGGAAAAGAAAAAGGCCGTCTGAAAAGACGGCCTAAATATAAGGACTTATCCGATAATCAAAACAGCATTGCTGCCACCGAAGGCAAATGACGAGCTGGCGGCAATGCGTTTTTCAGACGGCCAGCGGCTGTTTTCGTCGGTCAAAGCGATGTTGGGCAGCTCGGAATCGGGTACGTTGTCCCATTGTTGCGGCGGCAGTTTGCCTTCCGGATTGTATTGGCGGTTGACCATCAACCAGGCAAACGCGGCTTCAATTTCAATCGTCTTCATCTTGTGTCTAATTTTTCAACAATGTGCCTGCCAGCCAAATATTGAATGCCACACCGATGGTAACTGTCATGCCGAACGCGGCAACGGCGGGCGTGCTGCTGATGGCGAGCAGGGCAAAGGAAATGGCTGTTGTCGCAGCAGCAAGCAGCATACCGCCTAATTTTGCCGGCGCGCTGTGGTGTGCGGTGGCGGCATAGAAGGCATAGTCCACGCCGATGGCGGACACTAAAAGCAGGCCGAACATGGCAAACAGGCTGACGGGAATGCCAGTCAAACCGAGTACGGCAACGGTGCAGATGGCGGCGGCCAGCGGCACGGCAAGGATTTTGCTGCCGCGTTTGAAACCAAACATTTTCCACAAGAGTAACCATGCCAACGCATAGGAAGCCAGTTTCAACCATGCGGCCTGATTGCGCGTGTGGTGGAAAAGCTCGTTTAAGTGGGCGCGTTTGTCAGCCCAATGTACGCCGGAGACGTGTTGCGCCACGGCGCGTACGGCGGCTTCATCGGTCATGCCGTTCAAACGCACGACGGCAGCAAAACGGCCTGGTTCCACTTCGCCCAAATATAAGGAACGCCAAGCCTCTGCCAAATCGGTATTCAGGCCGTCTGAAAGCGACAATGGTTGCGTATCAGCAGCTTGCAGCATGGCATCGCGTACGGTTTTGCGCGGAATACCGATTTCTGTGAGCGGTTTCCAGCTATCAGGCAACTTGGTCAATTCGCGCAGGCGGTTTTGCAGTTTTTGCTGCTCCGTTGTCGGCAGGATGAATTGGTCGGGCGATTGGATGCCGGAAAGTTTGCCTTGCGCGATTAAGGGCTGCAGGGCGCGGCCGAGTTCGGCGGTTTTCTTCAACAGGGCGTCTTCGCTTTGTGCTTCGGCCACCAAATATTTGCCGCCAAAATCCGTGCCGCTCAACTGGCCGATTTGTTGTACTTCGGTCAACATCGCGGTCGGCATATTAACCCATTGACGGATGTCGTCACGCCAGTCGCTGCGCCACAGTCCGACTGCCAGCAAAATTCCGCCCACGATTAACCAGCCGCGTTTGTGCAGGCGGTTTTTCAGACGGCCTGACAAGGAATAGAGCTTTTCGGTTAATGCGGCAAAAGGTACGGTTTTGGCTCGGTAGCGGCGAAACAGCGGCGGCAGCCATAAAACGGTGGCACCAAACGCGCCAAATAAGGCAAAGCCTGAAAATACCGAGGTTTGGCGCAGTACAGGCAAAGGAGTGAACCACAGCAGCGCGTAGCCCAAGACGGTAATCGTCAGGCTGACGGCAAAGCTCGGCAAGACATGTTTCATTGCTGATTCAGCCTGCCAAACGGTCTTTTCAGACGGCCCGAATACCGACGGAGCAAGCCAGTGCAACGGGAAATCCACCAACATACCCACCAAGCTGGTGCCGATGACGATGGTCAGGATATGCACTTCGCCGAAGGTTAATAACGCAACCGCCAATCCGGTCAACATACCGGCTGCCAGCGGCAAGGACAGCAAAAATACTCGGCCGCTGCGGAAGACCCACAACAGCAGTGCAAAGGTCAGCCCAAGCCCGACCATGCTCATCAGCCGACTTTCTTTTTCTGCGGCTGCTTTGGATACGGCGGCGAACAATGCGCCACCTGCGCTTAAGGTTTCCGCGCCGTTTTCCGAAGCGATTTGACGGCTTTGCGCCATCAGCGGCAAGAGGGCATCGTTGCCGGAAAATTGATCGCCACCGGCGAGCCGTCCGCGCAAAAATACCCAAGTTTTGCCTTTGTCTTCGGCAAACAGCATGCCGTTGTTCATGTCCCACTGCAAACGGCTTTGCGGATTGGCTTTGTCGGCAACAAAGCGTCCGAAGCCCAGCCAGTCTTGTTCTAAAGACAAAGGCGAGGGGGCGGCAAACGGATTGGCTGCGGCTTCTGCACGCGCTTGAAAATAGGTTTGCGGCTGCTCAAACAGCAGGCGGATTTCGTCTTGCGGCAAAACCGCCAAGCTCAGCTTCTGCATATCCGCCCGCACTTTGTCCAAATTCGGCGTCATACTGCTGTCGACTTGTTCAAATATGCCGCTTTTGCGCCATGCGTCGGCAATTTGTGAGGCCGTCTGAAAAGCGGTTTCGGCATCGGTACTGCCGGCAAGCAAAATAACTTGCGAATTGAGCTGCGCTTCTGCGGCTTTATCCGCGGCCGTCAGTAAGGCATCGGGTTGCTGCTCGCTTGGCAACAACGCGGTCAAATCGGTTTGGATACGCGTTTGTGAAGCAAAGGCATAAACCAAAAACAGGGTAAGAAACAGGATAAGGGCAGTATAGAGGCGGTTTAGGAGGCGAAGATTCATCGTTCAGACGGCCTTTTGCAAATGCTGCTGTTGGTGTGTGGAATAAGTAAAAGTGCAGTAAATTAAATCAGATTATTATTATTTTGTCAGTTGTTAGATAGTTTGCCGGTCGGTTAAGTCATTGAGCTTGAGTGAGCCGAAAAACTGCCATTGCAGGGCGACGGCTTTTCCCTTCCAAACGCAGGCAAGTGCCATCGTATTCGCCAAAATCGCGCTTGTGCCGTGCCAATCGGTTTGCTTTCCTGTGCGTAAACCGACGGGTTGACCTAAATCGAAAACATAGCCGACCGATTTCATGTCTGACGGAAAATCCAAATTCGCCGCTTTAATCAAGGCTTCCTTGAAACACCACAATCGGTAAAACGTTTCAGACGGCCAGTTTGCCGTTTCCAAATAGTCTTGTTCTTCCTGCGAGCAGACCAAAGCCGACAGCGCTTTAAAATCGCGCGGTCGGATAAATTCGATATCGACACCGGCTGTTAAGGGCTGAGGCGTACACAATAAAGCGGCAAAGCCTTTGCTGTGGCTCAGCGATACAGTCGGTAAATCGGTTTGCTGTTTTAATGCTCGGCTGACTTGCCAGTCTTGACGCTGCGCTAGTTGCGGCGTGGCAGCCAAACGTTGGGAATCGGCTGCGTTTAGAGACGCATGGTCGTAGCAGGCGGCAAAAGACGGATCTGCCAGCAGGCAGTGAAGGGGTGTCGTATCCATAAAATAGAAAAATGCCAAACTTCATATTGAAGTCCGGCATTTTTGACATTGCTTAGTGGAAGCTGCCTTTCAAAACCACACGGCTGTTGAATGTAGCGATGTGGCATTCGTACTCGTTACCGCCTTTGGTCACTTTGTTAAGTTTGGGAGTTACCGGATTGTGAGCAAACGGCAAGCATCAAGGCTGATACAGCAACCAAAGTGAAAGTGTAATATACGGACTTCTTTGTAAGTAAGAGTGAAAAAAGGTTTACAGAAAACAGAATCATTTTAACATATATGAAAGAAGTATAAAAATAGGATGATGCAAAAAATATTATATTTTTATTTAAATGATTTCATGGCGTTAAGAAAGTTTGAGGCGGTAATGCTTGACGAAGGAGGGCAGAAAGCGTATATTGCGGTCTTCCTTAGGAGTAATGGCTGAGAGGCTGAAGGCACTTCCCTGCTAAGGAAGCATGTGGGGTCAACCTGCATCGAGGGTTCGAATCCCTCTTACTCCGCCAAATATGAAAGACACCGTTTATACGGTGTCTTTTTTATTATCCGGAATTGCTTGAAATCTAAGGCCGTCTGAAAGTGTGAAATGAACGATTTGATTATTCTAAACAAGCCTTATGGCGTGATTTGCCAGTTTTCTGCACATGAAAAACATCAATGCCTTAAGGATTTTGTCGAGAAACCGGGATTTTATCCAGCCGGCCGTTTGGATACGGACAGCGAGGGTTTGCTGCTGTTGACTAATAATGGCCGTTTGCAGGCGCAGATTGCTGACCCGAAATTTAAGCAGGTTAAAACTTATTGGGCGCAGGTGGAGGGTTCTCCTGATGAAGCCAAATTGGATTTGTTGCGCCGTGGCGTAGATTTGGGCGATTTTGTCACCCGTCCGGCCGAGGTCAGGGTATTGGAAGAAGGCGAAGCGGATGTTTTATGGCCACGCGTGCCGCCGATTCGCGTGCGTAAGTCCGTGCCTGATTTTTGGGTGGAAATCAAAATTTCGGAAGGGAAAAACCGCCAAGTGCGAAGGATGACGGCGAAAGCAGGCTTTCCGTGTTTACGCTTGGTTCGTGTGGCGATAGGCCGTCTGAATCTGTTTGATTTGAATTTGGAATTGGGACAATGGCAGTTTGCGCCGCATCGTCCTTAAATAGAATGAATAAAGGCCGTCTGAAATATTCAGACGGCCTTTTGTTATGGAAAAATTAATGATGTGAATGACCGATTTGGAAGGTCATTGTGGTGTAGTTCGCCTGTTTTTGGCACACGCTTTGATCAGGGAAATCGGCTTTGTGTTCTACGCTGGCCTTCCAGAAACCTTGGCGCAATGGAATGATGCTGACTTCGCCTTTGTCATCGGTGGTATCGGAGAAAGCTTGGGCTTCGGTTTTATGGGTTTTGCTGCGGTCGCTGGTGTCGAAGCCGTCAAATGTGGCGGTAACGGTGGCGTTAGGCAGCGGCTCGCCATTGAAGAGGACGCGGACTTTGAAGCGTTCGCCGACGTGGACGTTGGCAGGGTTGTCCAAAGGTAC
Organism: Neisseria sp. 20925_1_37; assembly: GCF_041433255.1. Classification (NCBI taxonomy): domain Bacteria; kingdom Pseudomonadati; phylum Pseudomonadota; class Betaproteobacteria; order Neisseriales; family Neisseriaceae; genus Neisseria; species Neisseria sp. 20925_1_37. The sequence goes on from NZ_JAPWBC010000002.1 coordinate 29,583, forward strand.
GATTTCCAAATGTTGGCCGACTTGTTTGGTGATGATGGCGGTATCTGCGCTTTCGTGGCCGACATTGACGATGTTTTTACCGAACATTCGGGTTTGTTCGCAATAGCTTGCATCAGGCATTTCTTTGATGTTTGCCTGTTTCCAACCCGCGCTGTTTTTAGACCAGAAAGTCGGTTGGTATTCGGCGGTTACCAAGTAGCTGCCGTCTTTGACCGGCAGTTTGCTGCGGTATTGGTAATTGTATGTGCCTTTTTGAATCATGTTTTCTTTGCCTTTTTCAGTCACCAGTTGCATGGGTTTGCTGAAAATGTGCAGGCGGTCTTTGGCGATGGGCTCGAGCTCCGGGAATTCGCCATAGCCCAATTCGGCTTCAAGGTATTCGCCGCCATGTGTGTGGGCGGTTTCAACCCAAACGCGATGGGCGTGTGCGGCAGTGCTGAACAGGAAGGCAGATGCGATAAGCAAAGCGGTTTTTTTCATGATTTCTCTCCGATTTTCGATGTGTAGAAAAGATAGAATAAAGTCGTTCGTTATAATATAACAAAATTATTTAAATTTAAAGAGAGGCCGTCTGAAAACTTTCAGACGGCCTTTTAGATGATTGTTTTTTAGGCGGATTATCGAAACGGTTTAGTCCCCGTCACGACAAACATCAATCGCTTCCTGCAAACTGCTGACGCCGTAGATTTTCAGGTTCGGAAACTCTTTGGCATTGCGCGGCATATTGGCTTTGGGGACGATGGCGCGTTTGAAGCCGAGTTTTTCCGCTTCTTTGAGCCGCTCTTGCCCGCGTGCAACAGGGCGGACTTCGCCACTTAAGCCGATTTCGCCGAAAACCACGGTTTTTTCAGGCATGGGTCGGTTGCGGAAGCTGGAGAGCATAGCGAGGATGACGGCAAGGTCGGCGGCGGGTTCGCCGATTTTGACGCCTCCGACGGCGTTGAGGAACACGTCTTGGTCGAAGCAGGCAATGCCGCCGTGGCGGTTGAAGACGGCAAGCAGCATGGAGAGGCGGTTTTGTTCGAGGCCGACGGTGAGGCGTTTGGGGGTGAAGCCGTGTGCGTCATCGACCAATGCCTGAATTTCGACTAAAAGCGGGCGGCTGCCTTCCTGTGTGACCAAAACGCACGAGCCGGGCGTGTCGTCGCGGTAGCTGGCAAGGAAGATGGCGGACGGGTTGGATACGCCTTTTAAACCGTTTTCGGTCATGGCGAATACGCCCAATTCGTTTGCCGCACCGAAGCGGTTTTTGATGGCGCGTATCATGCGGTAGTTGGAGTGTTGGTCGCCCTCAAAATACAGCACGGTATCGACCATGTGTTCCAGCACGCGCGGGCCGGCAATCGCGCCGTCTTTGGTAACGTGTCCGACCAATATCATGGCGATGCCCATCTGTTTCGCCATGCGCGTCAGTTGGGCGGCACATTCGCGCACCTGCGACACGGAGCCGGGGGCGGAAGTGATTTGATCGGAATACATGGTTTGGATGGAGTCGATGACCACGACTTCGGGCTGATGCTGTTTCAAGGCCGTCTGAATGGCTTCCATTCGGATTTCGGCAAGCAGGTTTACGCCTTCGGTAGGCAGCTCCAAACGTTGCGCGCGCAGGGCAACCTGTTGGGCGGATTCCTCGCCGGAAACGTACAGCACTTTGCGGCTTTGTGCCATTTTGGCGATGGTTTGCAACAGCAGCGTGGATTTGCCGATGCCGGGGTCGCCACCGAGCAGGATGACTGCGCCGTCTACCAAACCGCCGCCCAATACGCGGTCAAGTTCTCCCATGCCGGTCGGATTGCGCGGCACTTCTGTGGCGGTAACGGCGGATAGGGATTGGACGGTCGAGGTATCCGCCGCCCAAGATTGGAAGCGGGCATTCTTCGGCTCAGGCGCGGCAAGGCTTTCCTGAAGTGTGTTCCACTCGCCGCAATGCGGGCATTTGCCCTGCCATTTCGGGGAAGTGCCACCGCATTCGGAGCATTGGTAGATGGTTTTGGGGGCTTTTGCCATAGTGTTTTCCCTGTGGAATATTTGATGTGTGAAAAGGTCGTCTGAAAACAATCATATCGTTTTCAGACGACCTTGGGATTATGAATACTTTATTTATAATTTCAAGTATTCATCACTTGTTTAATGCAGCGGCATTTGCTGTTTTTTTGCGGCATAATAGGAAAAATTTACATGGAAGTTTTAGAAAAATGATTTTATTTCAAAATAACGATGGTAAGCTTGCCTTGCCTTGCCTTGCCTTGCCTTGCCTTGCCTTGCCTTGCCTTGCCTTGCCTTGCCTTGCCTTGCCTTGCCTTGCCTTGCCTTGCCTTGCCTTGCCTTGCCTAGTTCTCTATTAAAATCCCTTCAAGGGTTTTTATCAAATCTATGCATAGGAGTGAAATCCTATGCCATCTAAACAAATCGCAAATTTTAATTCATCTGACAATAAACCCAGAATTCTATCTCTATTTTCAGGATGTGGAGGTTTAGATTTGGGTTTTCACCAAGCTGGTTATGAAACTGTTTGGGCGAACGATTTTTCCCATTGGGCTTGCGAAAGTTTCCGTAAAAATATCGGAGATGTCATCGTAGAAGGTGATATTGAACAAATTGATCCGAATGATCCAACTATTCCCGATTGCGACATCATTTTAGGCGGGTTCCCTTGTCAAGATTTTTCCATGATTTGGAAACAGCCGGGTTTAGAGGGTGAGCGCGGCAATCTTTATAAAAGCTTTTTACGTTTTGTAAATGCAAAAAAACCGAAAGTTTTTGTTGCTGAGAATGTGAAAGGTTTGTTGACTGCCAACAAGAAAAAAGCCATCCAGCAAATTATTACCGACTTTGAAAATTGCGGTTATTACGTTCAGGCGAAGCTGTATAACTTTGCTGAATTTGGCGTACCTCAATTTCGTGAACGTGTTCTGATTGTCGGAGTACGTTTAGATACAGGATTTGATTTTCATCATCCAAAACCGACGCACAATGAAACTGGCGAAAATGGCTTAAAACCATATGTAACTGCTGGTCAAGCAATATCTAATATTCCACAAAATGTTAGTAATAATGAATTACTAAAAATTAGTGATAAAACACGCCGTATGTTGGAATTAATTCCTGAAGGTGGAAATTTTACTGATATTCCTAAAGATCATCCTTTATATGTGAAAGGTATGATTAGCCACGTTTATCGTCGTATGCATCGGAACGAGCCATCAAAAACAATTATTGCAGCAGGTGGCGGTGGTACTTGGGGCTATCACTTCCCTGAACCGCGTGCTTTTACTAATAGAGAACGAGCAAGGCTTCAAAGTTTTCCTGATGATTTTGAGTTTGTCGGATCAACAACTGAAGTACGTCGCCAGATTGGTAATGCTGTTCCTCCTCAAGGTGTAGTTGAGCTAGCAAAGGCTATCTTACCAATTTTTTCAGGCAACTATAAAAAAGTAGATTTACATAAGAAATTGAAAGCAGAGAAGGATGTTTTATTTCATGACCGACTAAGCAAAATTCGAGGGGGAAAACAATGAATACAGTTTTTTCCAATATCGCCAATGCCAAAATTACTGAAAAATCGCTTAATGCAGTTTGGATGGATTTATTTAAATCAGCGGATGAAGTTTTGATGGTAACAGGTTATGTATCTAATGACGCAGTGGTTGAGCTACATAAAATTTTGGAGCTAAACGATCACATTCAAAAAATAGATTTATTGGTTGGAATGCATTATTTGGAAGGTTTTAGCCATTTGCAATATGACAGCTTATGTAAACTAAATGATTTTTTGCAACATGAGAAAAGAGGAGCTGTCTATGTTTCTCCTTTTGTGAAATTTCACGGAAAAATGTATTCCTTTAAAAATTATCGACAGATCAATGGGTTAATTGGTTCTGCTAACTTAACGTGTTTTTGGGATAGTACAGAACGTACTTATGAAACTATGTTACATTTGGACGGTAAGGTTGCACAGATGTTGCAGGCAGATATTCAAAATACCATTCATAAGCTAGGCAAAAATATCCAAGAAGTTGAGAGGCCGAGTACATTTATTGAACATAACAGTCATTTAGAAAATTGTTTGGGGGTACAAAAAATTGTACCAGAAAAGATTCGGCAACTATTTGCCCAAAAGTCAGAATATCATTTCTCAATTCCAGCTAAAACCGAAGAAAAAAGTAATTTGAATGTATTTTTTGGAGAAGGTCGACGAGATAAACGGGGGTTTGTCAAACCACGACCCTGGTATGAAGTAGAGTTGATTGTATCCAAAGACATCACTTCACAAGAAGGTTATCCGATTCTGAAGTCTTTTACAGTTATTACTGATGATGGTTGGCAATTTCAATGTAAGACATCGGGAGATTATTCCAAAAATTTCCGCTCAGAAAATGATTTGAAAACACTTGGCAAATGGATTAAAGGTCGTTTGGAAAATCGTGGTTGTCTGCAAAATAACGAGAAGATTACGCATGAAACCTTACGTCAATACGGTAACGATCATTTTGAGTTCCGTTCAACCGACAATCCTGATGTTTGGCTGCTCTCATTTAAGGGGAAAAACTAAATGTTGCAAACCTACTTGAATCAATTGACCCCGCCTGAATTAGCTGATTCTGTTAAAAATACCGTTGATGGTTTTATGGGGAAATTATCACAAACCGAACCGAAAATTGCTCAAAATGTTTTATTGCTGGGCAATGTTCAAAGTGGCAAAACGGCACAGGTTTTGGGTGTATTAAGTGCGTTGGCTGATGATGGCGACCACAAAGTTTTTTTGTATCTTACTACTGACAGCGTAGATTTACAGGAACAAACAGTCAAGCGTGCCGAAGCTAATCTGAAAAATTTTATTGTGTTGTCTGAAAATGATGACCGAAGTTTTATGCAGGTAATGAAGGCAAATAATCCCATCTTGGTTGTGATTAAAAAGAATGCCCGTGTATTGAAACGTTGGCGTAATTTGTTTGCCAGTCAAAGTAGCCTGAAAGGCTATCCTTTGGTTATTGTGGACGATGAAGCCGATGCAGCCAGCCTAAATACTAATGCTGATAAGCCGGATAAAGATGTCAGTACTATCAATAAACTGCTAAATGACATTAAGAATTCCTGTTGTCAAAGCTTATTTATTCAGTTGACCGCCACGCCTCAATCGCTTTTATTGCAACATGAAGAATCTGATTGGCAACCTGAATTTATCCATTTCTTTGAAGCTGGTGAAAAATACATCGGTGGCAACTTTGTCTTCTCTGATCCTCCAAGCTATATCGTTCGCTTCATTGACAGTGAATTGGACGATATGAAAGATGCGAGTGGTGAAATTGCCGAAGGGGTAAAACAGGCATTGCACAGTTTTCTGCTTACTTGTGCAGAGTTTGCTTTATGCGGTAAAACCAATTGTAATTTTGCTTTACATCCAAGTTATAAAATCCAAGACCATCAAGCCTTCTCTCAAAAAATCCAAGCCTTTTTGAATGATTTGGTACAAGCGATTAATAGCGGGGAGAATCTTGCAGACAGCTTTAAAGAAGACTATTTGGATTTACAAAAGACTAAGCCTGATATTCATCATTTTGAGGAAATTTATGAAAAACTAACAGAACTTTTAGAAAATAAGCAAATTTATACTCTCGTCGTTAACTCGCAGACAGAATCAGATTTTGATTTAGAAAGAGGCTTTAACATTATTATTGGTGGGAATGTGATTGGACGAGGCTTAACTATTCCAAAACTACAAACGGTTTATTATAGTCGCACTGCTAAAAAACCGAATGCAGATACTTTCTGGCAACATTCGCGTATTTTTGGATATGACCGTGATAAATCATTATTACGGCTTTATATTCCGTTTGATGTCTATTACTTCTTTGTACAACTCAATCAAGCAAATAATCTGATTATTGAGCAGGCAAAAAATTCAGACGGCAATATTCAGGTTATTTATCCGAAAAATATCAATCCGACTCGAAAAAATGTATTGAAATTCGACAGTATCAATCAAATTGTGGGTGGTGTGAATTATTTTCCACTTCACCCAAACGAGGATAATTTGTCGGAGATTAACAAGATTTTGCCTTCTATTTTGAAAGATGAAATTCAATCTGATTTATATCAAATAGATATAGAAGATTTATTCTTGGTTCTAGATAAATTGGGTCATTATGTCCCAGATGACTGGAATAAGGAAAAATTTATTGCTGGTGTAGAAGCATTAAAGGCACAACGTCCAAGTTTTAAAACTTACGTTTTGATCAAAACAGGACGTAAACTTTCTCGAGCAACTGGCACAATGCTTTCGGAAGACGACCGTAAATTAGGAGAAAAATATCCCAATGATTTATTCCTTACACTTTATCAAGTAGTAGGAAATAAAGACAAAGGTTGGCAGGGAGAAGATTTTTGGTTGCCTAACATTAAGTTGCCATATAAGGGACTGGTGTATTGGGGAGTGAAATAACATAGAAAAGGTCGTCTGAAAACAATCATATCGTTTTCAGACGACCTTTTTTATTGAGAAATAACAGGTTTATTTCTTACTGTCTTTATCCGCATCTTTTTTCGGTGCAGGTTTTTTCGCTGCCAAGCCCAAAGATTTTTGCCATTCGGCTGGATTTTTCACTAAGTCCAAGGCTTTGCGGAGCTGATCGTCTTTGGCCGGATTGGGAATGCGGCGGCTGGAGATATCTTCGTCTTTGTCTTTTTTAGACTTATCTTTATCGGCTTTGGTTTCTGAGTTGGCAGGCGTTTCAGTGCTGCTGTTGACGTCTTGGCCGCCCAACGGATTGCCGATATGGCCGACCAAATCGGCTTCGCGGCTTTCAAAGGCGCGGTCTTTATCTTTGACTTCAACGTCAGGAACAATGCCTTGTGCTTGAATCGAGCGGTCGTTTGGCGTGTAGTAAAGGGCGGTGGTCAGTTTGACTGCGCTGCCGCCGGAAAGCGGAATCAGGGTTTGTACTGAGCCTTTGCCGAAACTTTGTGTGCCGACGACGACGGCGCGTTTGTGGTCTTGCAATGCACCGGCAACGATTTCGGAAGCGGAGGCCGAGCCTGCGTTAATCAGGACGGTCATAGGAATGGTTTTCAGCTCGGCAGGCAATCCGGCCAACGGGTCTTTGCCGCTGGTGGTGATGTAGTCTTCAGCAGTTGCTTTGAGAACCATGCCTTCTTTTTTGTTGCGGCCTTTGGTGCTGACAACGGTTACGTCAGGTTGAAGGAAGGCTGCGGATACGCCGACTGCACCGTTGAGCAGGCCGCCCGGGTCATCGCGCAAGTCGAGGATGATGCCTTTGAGCGGGCCTTTGTTTTCTTTGACGAGGGCTTGTGCGGCTTCGTTGAGCGCGGCAACAGTGCGCTCTTGGAATTGGGAGACGCGGATGTAGCCGTAGTCTTTTTCAAGCAGATGGTGGCGCACGCTTTTGACTTTGATGATGGCGCGGGTCAGGTTGACGACGATGGGTTTGTCGGCATTTTTGCGTGAAAGGGTCAGGGTAATTTTGGTACCCGGTTTGCCGCGCATTTTTTTGACGGCTTCGCTGACGGTCAGGCCGCGTGTAGAGGTATTGTCGATTTTGACGATGAAGTCGCCGCTTTTCACACCGGCGCGTTCTGCCGGAGTGTCTTCAATCGGGGCAACGACTTTGACGAAGCCGTCTTCTTGTCCGATTTCCATGCCCAGACCGCCGAATTCGCCGCTGGTGGATTCTTTCATTTCGGCATAGCCTTTTTTATCCATATACTCGGAATGCGGATCGAGATCGGATACCATGCCTTTCATTGCGCCTTCAAAGAGCTCGGCGTCGGGTTTGTCTTGGTAATAGTTGGCTTTGATTTGGCCGTACACTTCTGCCATGGTGCGAATGGTTTGCACGGGCAGGGCCTCGTTGTCTTTTTTGTCTTTTTCGGCGGCAAAACTTTGTACACTCAGACTGAGGGCGATGCCGCTAAATGCGCCGAGAGTGTAGATTGCAACTTTTTTCAAAGTGGATTTTGTTGACATTCGTTTGACTTTCTTTTTGTGTACGGTAAGCAAAGTGGTTTTTGTTTTCTCTGAACCCGTTGACTTTATGTGATTTAAACGCTTGGAACAATAAGTTTAAGGTAAAAGTTTGTTGTTTAATGTGCTGAACAGGCGTGAAAATCGTGTTTTATTGTAGTTTATGATGAAAATTCAGACGGCCTGAAGGGGAAAATTCACTCAGGCCGTCTAAAATATCAGTTAATCCATGAAAGCGGATTCATGACTTGTCCGTTGTAGCGGACTTCAAGGTAAAGGCCGGTTTCGCCCGACGGCAAAGTACCGCTGGTACCAATCTTGCTGCCGGCATTGACGGCGTAGTTTTGGGCGATGTCGATTTCGTTCAGGCCGGAGTAAATGCTGACATAGCCGTCGCCGTGGTCGAGGACGACCACTTTGCCGTAGCCTTCAAGCTCGCCGGCAAAAGTAACCGTGCCTGAGGCAATGCTGCTGACCGGAGCAGGAACAGTATTGTAGAACACGCCTTTCCAAACTTCGCCATCGCCGCGGTCTTGACCGAACAGGCCTGCCAGTGTGCCGTTGACCGGTTTTTTCAGACGGCCTTGCATACGGCTGAAGCTGTTGGCGTTGCTGACGGTAAAGCCTTGGGTGTTCGGGGCTTGCAGTTTCATGTCTTCGTCAGTTAGCGTGGACATGGCGGCGCGTTCGGCTTCGGCTTTTTGCTGGGCGGCAGCCTGCTCTTTGCGGGCTTTTTCAGCGGCGGCCAAACGGGCTTCGGCGGCTTTTTTACGCGCTTCGGCTTCGGCTTTGCGTTGATCGGCTTTGCGTTTTTCCAAATCTTTCAAGAGATTGTTGAGGCGTTGCTCGTTTTCTCTGTGGTTGATTTTCTTTTGCGCTTCTTTGGCCATTTGCGCGTTTTGACGGCGGCTTTCGGCTTGTTCGGCGGTATTGGTTACGCCTTGTTGACGCAATGAAGCTTGAATATTGGCTTGCAGTTTCTTCAGGTAAGCCAATTCATTGTTGATTTTTTGCTCTTGCGCCGCCAGCTCTTTCTGTTGTTTTTCCAAGTCTCTCATGACTTGGTCGTTGGCGTTGTTGATATAACGCGTGTAACGCAGGAAGCGGGTTTTTTGACCGGCATCGGCGTTTTTCAGGAAGAGGGCAACCGCGTTGGGCTGGCTGTTTTTATAGTTGCCGGACACAAAACGCGAAATTTGGGCGCGCGTGTTGGAAACTTCGGCTTTCAACTGGTTGGCATCAGCATTGAGTTTTTGGAATTTTTCCCATGCGTCGCGTTGTTTGCGGTTGATGCCGGAGAGGTTGTTGCGTGTTTGTTGCAGCTGTTTGAGCGTGGCATTGACATGGATAATGAAACCCTCGTTGCGTTTGGCAAAGGATTTCTTGGTTTCCATGTCGTTGGCTGCGGCAGTTACGGCTGCTTTGAAATCGTTGTCGGCTGAAGAAGCGACTTTAGGCTCAACTTTAGGCTCGGCTTTTTTGTTTTGCTCTTTGGCTTTTGTGTCTTTTTTGTCGTCAACAGCTTTTTTTGCAGGTTCTTTGTCTTCGGCTGCTTTTTTTCCGGGCTCTTTGGTTTTTTTGCCGTCTTTTTTATCCTCGGCCACTTTTTTAGCAGGCTCTTTGGCTTTGGTTTCCTTAGGGTCTGCTTTTTTTACGGGTTCTTTGGCTTTGCTGTCTTTTTTATCTTCAACAGGTTTCTTGTCTTGTTCTTTGGCCTTGCCGGATTTTGCGGCTGCGGCTTTTTTGTCTTTTGCCGTTTCTTTAGGCTCTTCGGCTTTGCGGCTGGACTTTTTATTGTCGGCAGCGGCTTCGGCGACTTTAGCCGTTTTGTTTTTGGCTGAAGCGCGTTCGTTTTTGTCGGCGGTTTCCTTCTCTTTGGCAGCTTTGGCTTTAACCGCTTTTTTGTCTTCCTCTTTTTCTTTTACCGCTTGTTTTTTTGAGGTTTCTTTTTTTACATCTGCCTTGGCGGCTTCTTTCTCTTTTTTTACGGGCGCAGCCTTTTTGACAGTGGCCGCTTTTTCTTTCGGCGCGTCTTTGGCAGCATAGGTTGGCAGGGAGAAACTGAGCAACAGGGCGAGAATGAGGGGTTTGTAACGCATGGTTCGATCTTGCTATCAAAGTAGGAACAATAGGACGGATTATACTGTCTGTCAGGCCGTCTGAAAATAATATCGGGTTGCAATATGGACGAACGGTCTTATATAGTAACGATAGAGTGGGCGGACGGGGTTTAGTCTGCCTGGAAACTGACAGTCTGCATCGACAGGATATTATGAAAAAATATTTATTAGTAGTGTTGGGCGCCATGGTTTTGGCGGCTTGCGGTGACAATACCGACAAAATCGGACGCGCCAGTACGGTGTTTCATATGTTGGGTAAAAACGACCGTATTGAAGTGGAAGGTTTTGACGATCCTGATGTGCAGGGGGTTGCTTGTTATATTTCGTACGCAAAAAAAGGCGGTTTGAAAGAAACGGTCAATCTGGAAGAAGATGCCAGCGACGCATCGGTTTCCTGCGTACAAAGTGCAGAAGTCATCCGTTATAACGAGGCTGCAGTTTTGAAACCGCGACAAGTGTTCAAACGCAGTGCCAGCATAGCATTTAAGAGCCAGCAGATTATCCGCTACTACGACCCGAAACGTAAGTCTTTCGCTTATTTGGTGTACAGCGATAAAATCGTTCAAGGCTCGCCGAAAAACTCTTTGAGCGCGGTATCGTGTTTTGCCCATGCGAAAACCGATACGCCGGTACCGGCAGGCGGCGCGGTTTATGGTGCATGCGTGGTGGATGCGCCGGTTGCCGACGGACAAAAATAATAAAATCAGCTTATAGATATTAAGAAGAATATGAATTTAGCCAACCATTTCCTGATTGCCATGCCTCATATGGACGATCCGTTTTTTACGGATACGGTCATTTATGTGTGCGAACACGATGAAGAAGGTGCGCTGGGCATCATCATCAACAAACCTTCGCCGATTACCATGGACATGATTTTCGCCGCCGCCGACCGCAATATCCCGTTGCGCCTGCAACATGAAAACGTGATGATGGGCGGGCCGGTTCAGATTGAGCGCGGCTATGTCGTGCATACGCCGATCGGCCGCTGGCAAAACAGCATGGTGGTAACCGATAACGTGGCGCTGACTTCTTCACGCGATGTGATTGAAAACCTGTCTAAAGAGGGTGCGGTGGATAAGGCTTTGATCAGTATTGGTTATTCCAAATGGGGCAAAGGGCAGTTGGAGCGCGAGCTGGCAGAAAATGTTTGGCTGACCGTCCCTGCGGACGAGCATATTCTTTTTGATGTGCCTTATGAACTTCGTTATGCCGCCGCTTTTGAAAAATTGGGCGTCAATCCGAACGCCTTGGTTTCAGGAGTCGGTCATGCCTGATGCACCAAAAGGCACGGTTTTGGCTTTTGATTTCGGCGAGGCGCGTATCGGCGTGGCGCAGGGCGATGCCGAGTTGGGTATGACCCATCCGCTGGCGACGATAACTGGCAACAGCAATGATGAGAAATTTGAGGCCATTGCCAAGCTAGTCAAAGAATGGCAACCCAAGTATTTTGTGGTCGGACTGCCGACGCATACCGACGGGACGGAGCATGAGCTGACCCGTTTGAGCCGCAAATTTGGCCGCCGTTTGCACGGACGTTTTAAGTTGCCGGTTTATTGGGTGGACGAAAGGATGTCTTCCCTATACGCCGAAAGCCTGCTTGCAGAAGCCCAAGTATTTGGCCGAAAACAAAAATCCGTGCTTGACCAAGTAGCGGCGCAGGCGATTTTGCAAGGGTTTTTTGAAGGTGGCGCGGCCGAGTATTTCAATGGCCGCGAAGAATAGCATTATTCATTATAAAGGCCGTCTGAAACTGGGTTTCAGACGGCCTTTGTTTTGTTACGGCTTTGGGATAAAAGAAGTTTAGTTTGGTTAAGCCTGATTTTTTCAGCACAAATTTTGCTACACTCCGTTTTCTTTTTTTAGACACAAACACAAGGAAAAAGTCATGGCACTCATGGACAATCTTTTGAATGCAGCTACCCAAATGTTGGGTGGCAACAGCGAAAACGGCGCACAAGGTTCTCTGACCGATATGGCGATGGATTTGGTGAAACAGCAAGGCGGCGTGGGCAACCTGATCAACCAACTGCAACAAGGCGGTTTGGGCGATGCCCTGAGCAGCTGGGTTTCCAACCAATCCAGCAACCTGCCTGTGTCCGGCAGCGACCTGCAAAATGCTTTGGGCAGCGATACCGTGAACCAAATCGCGCAAAAATTCGGCGTGGATGCCGGCCAAGCAGGCGATTTGTTGGCAAAAGTGTTGCCTGACTTGGTCGATAAAGCCACGCCTAACGGCACGGCTCAAGATGCGGATGGCTTCGGCTTGGACGACATCGCTTCTATGCTGCTGAAAAACTTTATAAAATAATGAGTTGAATCATTTGATAAGGCCGTCTGAATCCGTTCCGACGGCCTTATAACTTTTGGTTCGCGGCAAATAACCAATAAGTCTTTTTCTGATGGAGACGGATGGCTTATGATGGGCACTTCATTTCACCAAATAAGAAGGTTATACACATGTCCCGCTTGACCATACACACAGTTGAAACCGCTCCCGAAGCTGCTAAACCACGCATTGAAGCCGTATTGAAAAACAACGGCTTTATTCCTAACCTGATCGGCGTTTTGGCCAATGCGCCGGAGGCTTTGGCGTTTTATCAAGAAGTCGGCAAAATGAATGGTGCCAACAGCCTGACTGCCGGCGAAGTCGAAGTTATTCAAATCATTGCCGCGCGCACCAATGAATGCGGCTTCTGCGTTGCCGGCCACACCAAACTGGCTACCTTGAAAAAACTGCTTTCCGAACAATCCATCAAAGCTGCGCGCGCGTTAGCTGCAGGTGAGTTTGACGATGCCAAACTGAGTGCTTTGGCGACATTCACCCAAGCCGTTATGGCGAAAAAAGGCGCGGTATCCGACGACGAGTTGAAAGCATTCTTTGATGCCGGTTACAACCAACAGCAAGCCGTTGAAGTCGTCATGGGCGTTGCTTTGGCAACTTTGTGCAACTACGTCAACAACCTTGCCAAAACTGAAATCAACCCTGAATTGCAGGCATTTGCCTAATCCTATCAAAGGCCGTCTGAAAATTCAGACGGCCTTTCTTAAAAGAACTCAATATCGCCAAAATATCCAGAGGAAAAAAAATGACACGCGAAGCTTTACTGAACAATGTTGCCGAACTCGTTAAAAGCAAATTAAAACCATTGGTGGACGACATCGACCGCAAAGGCCTGTACCCAAAAGAATTTATGCTGGAATTGGGCAAAATCGGCGGTTTTGCCGCGACCGGTACGGTTGAAGAAGGCGGTAACGGTTTGGGTTTGTCAACGCAAATTGCCGTATTGCGCGAAATCGGTAAAGAGTGCGGCGCGACTTCGTTCAGCGCATGGTGTCAGGCAGCTTGCGCGTGGTATCTGCATCAATCCCCCAACCAAGCGGTTAAAGACAAATATTTGGCCGATATTCTGCAGGGCAAAGTTTTGGCCGGTACGGGCATGTCCAATACCGTCAAACACCTTGCCGGTATCGAAAAACACAACCTGCAAGCCGAACGTGTCGAAGGCGGCTACAAAATCAACGGCGCTTTACCTTGGGTATCCAATATCGGCGAAGACCACATTTGGGCAAATACCGCCCAAATCGGTGACAGCTATGTGATGTTTATCACCGGCGGTCAATGGGAAGGCGTTACCTTGCAAGATTGCCCTGAGTTCTGCGGTTTGGAAGGCACGCGCACTTACAGCCTGAATTTTAAAGACGTGTTTATTCCGGATGAAGATGTGATTGCTACGCCTGAGCAGTTCCAGTCTTATATCCCGACCATTAAAGCCGGTTTCATTCTGCTGCAAATGGGTATTGGCGCCGGTGTGATTGACGGTGCGCTCGGCATTATCCGCATGGCCAATGTAGTGAACGCGGAAGTGAACGCTTACCTCGACCACAGCTACGATGATTTGAAAGCCGCGTTGGACGGCGCATGGGCGGAAGCCGAACGTCTTGCCGATGATGCCTGGAACAATAAACCTGATACGCTGGCAACCTTAAAACTGCGTGAAGCGGCTGCTGTGTTGGCATTGAACGCCACTCAATCTGCCGCATTGCATGCAGGCGCGAAAGGTTATCTGATGCGCAGTCCGGCGCAACGCCGCGTCCGCGAGGCCATGTTTGTCGCCATCGTAACACCGGCCATCAAACACCTACGCAAAGAAATCGCCGCTTTGGAAGCAGCGCAATAAATTCAAAATATCAACAATAAAACACACGAAAGGCCGTCTGAAAATACGGTTTCAGACGGCCTTTTAAAATAGAAGGAACACAAAATGGCTCAATATATGTGCGGCCCTTGCGGCTGGATTTACGACGAAGACCTCGGCGACCCCGAGCACGGCCTGCCTGCCGGAACTAAGTTTGAAGATATTCCTGATGACTGGAAATGCCCTGAGTGCGGCGTAGGCAAAGAAGATTTCTACCTTCTGGACTTCACCATATAAATTACCCGATTATTTAATAAAAAGGCCGTCTGAAATTTCAGACGGCCTTTGTTTGCCTAATCGTCAGCGGTAGAGCGAAACAATGGTTTCAGCCGCTTTGACGCAGCTTTCCACATCGGCAACCAAAGCGATGCGGACGTAGCCTTCGCCCGGATTGCCTTGTTCGGTATTGCGGGCGAGGAAGCGGCCGGGCAACACTTGGATAGCGGCTTTCTGCCACAGGTTGCGCGTAAATGCCAAGTCATCGCCATCGGGAACTTTCAGCCAAATGTAGAACGACGCGTCAGGCAGTTTGACATCGAATGCCTGTTGCAAAATAGGGATGACGCGGTCGAATTTTTCTTGGTAGAGGCGGCGGTTGTCAATGACGTGTTCTTCATCATTCCAAGCGGCAATGCTGGCGCGTTGGACGGGAATGCTCATCGCGCTGCCGTGGTAGGTGCGGTAGAGCAGGAAGTTTTTGAGCAACTCGGCATCGCCTGCGACAAAGCCGGAACGCAAACCGGGGACGTTGGAGCGTTTGGACAGGCTGGTAAACATAATAATGTTGCGCGTGCCGCGTCCTAATTGCGCCGCAGCCTGCAGGCCGCCGATTGGTTTGTTGCCGTCAAAATAGATTTCGGAATAGCATTCGTCAGAGGCGATAACGAAGCCGTATTTGTCTTGAAAATCAAAAATTTCTTTCCAGTCTTCTAATTGCAGGACGCTGCCGCTCGGGTTGTTTGGCGAGCAGACGATCAGGACTTTGGTGCGCTGCCATACGTCTTCGGGCAGGCTGCTCCAATCGGGATTGAAGCTGGGCGCAGGACAGTTGGCAAAATGGATTTCGCCTCCGCCCAAAATAGTCGCGCCTTCGTAAATTTGATAGAAAGGATTGGGGCTGATAACGACCGGTTTGGGGCCGTCTGAAGCCGGATTTAAAACGGTTTGGATAAAAGAGAACAAAGCTTCCCGGCTGCCCAATACCGGCAGGATTTCATTGTCGGGATTGAGGCTCAAACCATCATAACGGCGGGCCACCCATTCGACACAGGCTTGGCGCAGTTCGGGCAGGCCTGCGGTCAGCGGATATTTTTCCAGTTCGTGCAGGGAGGCGGTCAGCGCATCGGTAATGACTTTGGGCGTTGGGTGTTTCGGCTCGCCGATTTGCAGATGAATGGGCGTTACGCCTTCGGGTGCATCAATGCCTTGCATGGCTTCACGCAGGCGGGCGAAAGGATAGGGTTTGAGGTGGTTCAATAATGGGTTCATGATGTTTCTGCCGATAAATTAAGGCAATAATCTTAGCATTTTTTAGATGGATTGGGACAAAAAGGCCGTCTGAAAACAGGGTTTAAATGTTTTTCAGACGGCCTTTTGAATATTGATGCGTTTATTTGGCAGGGACGACAGGCAGGGAACCGTTCAAGAGATAATGAATGGTTTCTTGAACCGTACGGATGGCGTTGCCAAACGGCAGCGGGTCTTTACCACGGAAAAACAGGCCTTTATCGACTTCACCGCGGAATGCCGCGGAAAGTTGGATGTCGATACAGAATTGACCGGCTTTGGCCAAACCGTCACGCAAACCGCAGCTGGTCAGGCAGTTCAGGCCTTGTGTGCAACGGCGCGGATCGTTTTTGGCATTGGCTTGCAATTTGGCCTCGCGTTTGATGTAGTTGTCGAGGAATTTGGTGCGCACGCCGCGTGCAGGCAAACCGGCAACAGACATGAATTCAACCACTTTTTCGGTTTCCGCACCGGCCAGCGTTTTCTTGAAGTTGATGTGGGCATCGCCTTCTTCGGTCACGGCAAACGCGGTACCGATTTGAACGGCGGACGCGCCCCAGTTTTTCAAGGCTGTTTTGACTTTTTCAAAGTTTGCCATGCCGCCGGCGAGTACCAACGGGATTTTTTCGCTTTCCAAGCCCAAGTTTTTGAATACTTCAAACGTTTCCTCAATAACGCGTTTGAACTCGAATTTGGCATCGTTCACGCCGTCAACGGTTGCCGCACCCAAGTGGCCGGCTGCGTGGGCTGGGTGTTCGATAACGATGGCATCGGGCAAGATGCCTTTTTTCATCCAACGTTTCAAAACGATATTGATACCGCGTGACTCTGACAAAATAGGGAAAAGGGCGACATCTTTGTGGTAGCCCTCGGCCATTTCAGGCAGATCCAAAGGCAAACCTGCACCCATCACAATCGCGTCTGCGCCGGATTCACAGGCCTGACGGACGTAGGCGGCATGGTCTTTTACGGCTTTCATGACGTTGACGGCAATCATGCCTTTGCCTTCTGAATCGGCTTTGGCTTTTTTGATTTCACGGTCAAGCGCGATGCAGTTCAGGCGGGTGTATTTTTCTTCGCTGGAATCGATTTTTGATTCGGCCAGCAAATCTTCGTGCAAGTGGCGCAAATCGACGCTGGCGATGGTACCCACACCGTTTTCGCGCGCAACTGCGCTGGAGAGTTTTGATGCGGAAACGCCTACACCCATACCGCCTTGTACAACGGGAATCAGTGATTTGCCACGGATAATCAATGGGTCAAAGTTGTTTTGCATGGATGCTCCTTCATAGATTCTGGATGGTGCCGTCTGAAATCCTATGAAATGGATTGGATAACGGACTGATGTGTATATAAATAAGTGTGTTTTTCGCCGCCGTTTTTCAGACGGCATGGGGCGTGTTTTTAAAATTTTAGGAATTATACTCTAAGTTAGTGTAAAAATTAGAGTATTAATACAGTTTTTTTAAAGAAAAAATTGAAAAGTATTGTTAATAAAGGAATAAATTTTATGATGGGTTGGATTAAGGAGGCGAAATTGCAAACAAAATCTACAAAGAAAAAGGCCGTCTAAAATTTCAGACGGCCTTAAGTATGGGAATCAGACGGATGTCAGATTACATTTGTTTTTTAGCAGCATCAATGGCGCGTTGATCAGGGTTGATCAAGATTTCAACGCGGCGGTTTTGTGCGCGGCCTTCAACAGTAGCGTTGGAGGCGATTGGTTGACGGGAGCCGTAACCGAAAGTGCTCAAACGGGTGCTGCTTACGCCACGGGATTGCAGGAAGGTAGCGACAGATTCGGCGCGGTTGCGAGACAATGGCTCGTTGATGGCGTCGTTACCGGTGTTGTCGGTGTGGCCGTTGATGGTCAAAGTCGTATCAGGATATTGAACCAAAGTTTGCGCGGCAGCAGACAAGGCGCTTTGAGCATGGCCGCTCAGGGCAGCGCTGCCGGTAGCGAAGGTTACGTTTTCAGGCATAACCAGTTTGATTTGGTTGCCTTGACGTTCAACTTCGATGTTGGTATTGGCCAAGCTTTGACGCAGTTTTTTCTCTTGGTAGTCCATGTAACCGCCGATACCGGCACCTACTGCACCACAAGCCAATGCGGAGTTACGCGCGCCTTTACCGCCGTGGGTTAGCGCACCAACGATGCCGCAAACAGCCGCACCGCCCAAACCGTACATAGCGGTTTTGCTGGCGGATTGTTGACCGGTAGCAGGATCGGTCACACAGCCGGTGAGTGCCAAAGGAATTGCAGTAGCAATAACGGTCAGTGGTTTCAAGAATTTCATGTCGTATCCTCTTTTTAGATGACGGCTCGGGCCGTCTGAAATGAATAAAAACCGCGTGGGTCGTTACGAATTAATGATACCGAATATCCGAAACGCAAAAGAACGGGTTTAACCCGATATTACGAAAATATTTGCCAGTTAACATAATTCTGAAGCATTTCTGCATTTCTCCGACAGTTTGGTCATTTTGCCGCGAAATAACAAGCAAAGTTTTTTACAGTTTCTTCCGTTTTTTATGCTTGCGGCGATACCAGCTGACAAATGCCCATTTCAATCTGACTTTGACATCGTATCCCACCGAGCCTGCACCCAATATGAACAAAACGGCGGAAACGGGCAGGGCGAAATGATGGCCGACCAAATGATAACCCCATACGCCAACCACGCCGCCCAGCAAAAACGACAGCATCAAGCCGCTTAAAAGCCACATTTTCGGTTTGTTGACGCGGACGTGCGGCAGGCGCGGATGATGCTGTTTGGAGTAATAAAGCGCGCGTGAAATTTCAATGCCCAAGTCGGTCGCCGTACCGGTCATGTGGGTGGAGCGGATGGCACCACCGGAAAGAAGCGTGATAACCGTATTGTGCATACCCATGATAAAACACAATAAAAACAATGCCAAAGACGGCATAATAAAATCAGAGCCGCCAAAATCCCATTCCATCGCGGCAATACCGAACCAACCGAATATCAACAGATAAACTGCTTCCAGCCACATGGAAAATCCAAAGCTGCCACGGAAACGCATTTGCTGCGTCCACAAAATTACCCAGCCCGAATGCGCGGCTCCGGCAACAAAACATAACACGCTGATTGTGGCAATAATGGCCACACTCCACTCTTGAAGATACAAAACATCTGCCAACAGCGACATTGAGCCGGTAACGTGGGATGTATAACGTGAGAACGCGAAGAAGCCGCCGGCATTAATCGCGCCGGCAAGAAAGGCCATGATGTAGCCCAGCCGTCTGAAACGGGCATCGGAAATATTGTGTTCGTGCAGATACGGGCGATCCGCCTGCCAAAATGGCGGCGTGTGTTGCCTATGGTGGCGCGGTCGGTAAGAGTGGGGCCGTTTGTCGTCGTTCATTGATTGAGGGTAGGAGCGAGCATTTATATTGGGTGTATTTTATATGCAACTGCCTGCTGCCAAGAACAAATAATATAAAGTGTTCCTAAGTTGCTACACTTGCTCATTGCAAGATGAGGGCGTACATTAATAGAAAGATATAAACATAAGGAAACATCCGATGAATCCTCTCCGTCTGACCTTATTGTTTGGCGCCGTTGCATTGCTGGCCGCCTGCGCCACCACGCCCGAGCAAAAAGCCGCACGCGCCCAAGCGCAGAAACGCTATGAGCAGGATCTTCAAGTACATCTTGCCGGCCAATGCGATCAGGAAACTGCCGCGCTGATCCGCCGCAAATTTGACGAAGAAGGCAAACCCGGTGCTGTAACTGCGGAGCAAAAAGCCTTCCGACTCAAATATATCGACAAAGTTTCCGATCCGATGTTCCAAGCCTGCTACAAAATGGCATGGCAAAACTATATTTCCCAAGAACAGCTGCGCGAAGCCCGCTACTATCGCTATTACGATGATTGGGGCTATCCGTTTGGCCGTTATCCTTGGTGGTGGTAAGGTATTAACAAACTTTAGGGCCGTCTGAAAGCATATATTTATTGGTTTCAGACGGCCTAAGGTTTATTGAAACGGCAATAACGTTTACAATAGCCGCCTATTCAAACACAATACCCACCACCCATGAACATCTGGCTTGGACAGCGACACGCGCCCAAATTTCCGCAAGGAGCCGCCGTAACCATCGGCAACTTTGACGGCGTACACCTCGGGCACAAACACATTCTACAAAAACTCAAACGAGAGGCAGACCAGCGCGGTCTGCCTGTTGTCGTTGTTGTTTTTGAGCCCCAGCCCAAAGAATTTTTTGCGCGCAAAGCCGGGAAAAAGCTACCTTACCGCATCAGCCCGCTGCGTACCAAATTGCGCCTTTTGCGTGAAACCGGCTGTGTAGATGCCGTTTGGGTCTTACGTTTTAACCAAGCTTTCTCCGATATGAGCGCGCAAGCGTTTATCGACCAGTTCTTGCGCCAAACGCTCAACACGCGTTATTTGTTGATCGGCGACGATTTCCGTTTCGGTGCCGGCCGTGAAGGCTGTTTTGAACTCTTGGCACAACAGCCCGATATGCAAACCGAGCGCACGCCGTCCGTTATCGTTGAAGACATCCGTACCAGCAGTACCGCCGTCCGCCAAGCCCTTTCAGACGGCAAGTTGGAATACGCTAAAAGATTGTTGGGCCATGATTACGTTTTAAGCGGAAAGGTCAAACACGGGCAAAAACTCGGTCGCACCATCAACGCGCCTACCGCCAATGTCCAGCTTCCTCCGTATCATTATGCTTTAAGCGGCGTATTTGTCGTTGAAGCAGACGGCACATTCGGCTCGCGCCGAGGCGTTGCCAGCTTTGGTTTTAACCCCACTGTCAGCAACAACCGCTCGCAAAAGCTGGAAGTCCATCTGTTCGATTTCAACGGCGATTTGTACGGCCAGCGTATCTTCGTCCGTTTCCTGCACAAACTGCGTGACGAGAAAAAATTTGAAAGTATCGAAGCATTGAAAACCCAAATTTTGCAAGATATGGAAGATGCAAAGGTTTGGAAACCATAGAAACGCTTCTATACGCTTATAAAATCAAGACAATTGGGCTACAATAAGTCCTTTGATTCTTTCAGACGGCCTGTTCTTTTCAAAATGAGCAATCAGGCCGTCTGAAACCGAAATACCGCAACAATAGAGATTAGAAAATGACCGATTACAGTAAAACCGTAAACCTGCTCGAGAGCCCGTTTCCAATGCGCGGCAATCTTGCCAAGCGCGAGCCTGCATGGCTGAAAAGCTGGTACGAGCAAAAACGCTACCAAAAACTGCGCGAAATCGCCAAAGGCCGTCCGAAATTCATTCTGCATGACGGTCCTCCGTATGCCAACGGCGACATCCACATCGGTCATGCCGTCAATAAAATTCTCAAAGACATCATTATCCGCAGCAAAACCCAAGCCGGTTTTGACGCACCTTATGTACCGGGTTGGGACTGCCACGGTTTGCCCATCGAAGTGATGGTAGAAAAACTGCACGGCAAAGACATGCCTAAAGCCCGTTTCCGCGAATTGTGCCGCGAATACGCCGCCGAACAGATTGCCCGTCAGAAAAAAGACTTTATCCGCTTGGGTGTGTTGGGCGACTGGGACAATCCTTACCTGACCATGGATTTCAAAACCGAAGCCGATACCGTGCGTATGCTCGGCGAAATCTACAAATCCGGCTATCTCTACCGCGGCGCGAAACCGGTTCAATTCTGCTTGGACTGCGGCTCTTCCTTGGCTGAAGCCGAAGTGGAATATAAAGACAAAGTATCGCCTGCGATTGACGTTGCCTATCCGTTTAAAGACACTGCCGCGCTTGCCGCCGCATTCGGTTTGGCAAGTATCGAAGGCAAAGCGTTTGCCGTTATTTGGACAACCACGCCTTGGACTTTGCCTGCGAGCCAAGCTGTTTCAGCTGGTGCAGACGTGGTGTATCAACTGATTGATACGCCTAAAGGCAAATTGGTGTTGGCCAAAGATTTGGCAGAAGATGCGCTCAAACGCTACGGCTTCGCTTCAGACGACCTGAAAGTATTGGCAGAAACCACAGGCGACAAGCTGGAAAACCTGCACATGAATCATCCGTTCCTCGAACGCGATATTCCCATGCTCAACGGCGACCATGTGACCACCGATGCCGGTACCGGTTTGGTGCATACTGCGCCTGCGCATGGTCTGGAAGACTACGCTGTCTGCAATAAATACGGCATCGAGCTTTACAACCCTGTCAACGCCGAAGGCAAATACATCAGCGAAACACCGCGCGTTACTGGTATGCGCGTTTGGGAAGCGAATCCCGTTATCCTGCAATGGCTGGAAGAAACCGGCAACCTTTTGGCAAGCAGCAAAATCGAACACAGCTACGCACACTGCTGGCGCCACAAAACGCCGTTGATTTACCGTGCGACAGGCCAATGGTTTGTCGGTATGGACAAAGCAGGTGCAGATGGTAAAACCCTGCGCGACAAAGCCATCAAAGCCGTTGATGACACCGAATTCTTCCCATCATGGGGTCGTGCGCGTTTGGAAGCCATGATTGAAGGCCGTCCTGACTGGGTGGTTTCACGCCAACGCTATTGGGGCACACCGATGACTTTCTTCGTCCACAAAGAAACGGGCGAGTTGCATCCGAACTCCGCCGAGCTTTTGGAGAAAGTAGCACAACGCATCGAAGAAAAAGGCATCGAAGCATGGTTCTCTCTTGATAAGAGCAAACTCTTGAGTGCGGAAGATTGCGAAAATTACGACAAACTTTCCGATACCATGGACGTATGGTTCGACTCCGGCTCGACCCATTATTCTGTCTTGAAACAACGCGAAGAATTGGAATGGCCGGCTGACTTGTACCTCGAAGGCAGCGACCAACACCGCGGCTGGTTCCAATCGTCCATGCTGACTGGTTGCGCCTCATCAATGGGTCGTGCACCGTACAAACAGCTGCTGACCCATGGTTTCGTGGTTGACCAAAACGGCCGTAAAATGTCGAAATCCATCGGTAACGTCGTCGCACCGCAAGAAGTTTACAATGAATTTGGCGCAGACATCTTGCGTCTGTGGGCGGCATCCACCGATTACAGCGGCGAATTGGCGATTTCCAAAGAAATCCTCAAACGCGTAACTGAAAGCTACCGCCGTATCCGCAACACCTTGAGCTTCCTGTTTGCCAACCTCAGCGACTTCAATCCTATTGAAGATGCCGTGCAACAGGCAGACATGGTGGAAATTGACCGCTACGCCGTGGTATTGGCACGTCAGCTGCAAGAGCGTCTGGCAGGCGACTTCTATCCTCGCTACGCCTTTCACTTTGCCGTAAAAGACATTGTTTCTTTCTGCTCTGAAGACTTGGGCGCGTTCTACCTCGATATCCTGAAAGACCGCCTCTACACCACCAAAGCAGACAGCCATGCACGCCGCAGTGCGCAAACTGCCCTGTATCACATCACACGCAGTTTGGTTCTGCTGATTGCGCCGATTTTGTGCTTTACCGGAGAGGAAGCATGGGACATCATCGGTGGTGGAGAAGAAGACAGCGTCCTCTTCCACACATGGCATGAATTCCCATCTATCAATGAAAAAGCCGAAGCTGAATTGGTGAAAAAATGGACGGCAATCCGCGAAGCACGCGAAGCGGTAACTGCTGCCATCGAGCCTTTGCGTACGGATAAAACCGTCGGTTCTTCATTGCAAGCCGAAACCGAAATTACGGCTCCGGAAGAAATTGCCGACTATCTGAACACTTTGGGCGAAGAATTACGCTTTGCTTTGCTGGTGTCTAAAGCAGAAGTGA
Source organism: Neisseria sp. 20925_1_37 (assembly GCF_041433255.1). Taxonomy (NCBI): domain Bacteria; kingdom Pseudomonadati; phylum Pseudomonadota; class Betaproteobacteria; order Neisseriales; family Neisseriaceae; genus Neisseria; species Neisseria sp. 20925_1_37. The sequence continues at coordinate 53,139 of NZ_JAPWBC010000002.1, forward strand.
AAGTAGGTAATGAACTTGCTGTAACCGCTAAAGCCAGCGATGGTGAAAAATGCGAACGCTGCTGGCACTACACCCACGATGTAGGCGCAATTGCAGGCCATGAAACCATCTGTAAACGTTGTGCAGACAACGTTGACGGTAAAGGCGAAGACAGACATTACGCTTAATGGTTTGGTCTAAGATAAAGGCCGTCTGAAAACTTTGGTAATAGGTTTTCAGACGGCCTTTGTTTATTGAATCTGTTTCGTATAGCGAATAGATTTTGAAGGGTAATTGGGATTTGTAGTTTTGATAAATAGAGATAGTCAGTATAGGTATAGTGGATTTGACGTATATTGAGAAATATATTCTCGTAGAAAGCACTTTTCAAAGGATCTTACTTATCCGTGGGGTATGGATGTATTTTAAACCTTCAAATAGCCTCATATTTACATTTTCTCATTGAACGGAAACTATATTTCTCTTTCGTTTTTTCCAATATAAAAGGCCGTCTGAAACAAGTTTTCAGACGGCCTTTAGCTATTCTATTGCTAAGTAGAAATTAGCGTGCAGAGCAAGAAGTTTCTACTTTGTTGCCGTATGGGTCAGTGAAGCCGAAGAATGCTTCGCTGCCTTTTTGATGCCATTCAGCGCCTTTGCCGAACAGGCCTTGGTTGGCAACATAGCGTTCGCCTGAACCTGCAACGGCAGAAGACAGGGTGGCAACTTTGTCGTCAAGGCGTAATTCAACTTGATCGGTGCTCAGGTTGCGGACTTGTACAGACAGACCGTTTTCGCAGCTGAATGATTGAACACGGGCATCATGATCGTGTGCACGGCCGTGGTCATGATTGTGCTCGTGACGGTGACCATGGTCATGTTGATGGGCTTCGGGTGCGGCACAGGCAGCGAGACTCATGGCGGCGGCAATTGCGAGCAGGGCTTTTACTTTCATTTTTGACTCCTATGGTCAGTGTTGAAGGAAGAATGTAGCGGCATGTTATAAATATCTTTATGGCTTCACAATAGGGATAACCATTATTTACTTTTCTTCCTGTTTCCGGGAGTATGGCAGGATTTTTTGTAGTTTTGATATAAATGATTAATGCCGTTTGAAAAAAAGCCGCACTTGCGCTAGAGGTAAACGAAAGTGCGGAAGATTCAGAGAGTTACATTGAAATAAGGAGGCGACAGCTTAACGCTGGCGTGCTTTAAAACGGGGATTGCTCTTACAAATGACGTACACTTTGCCTTTTCGGCGGACAATTTGGCAGTCGCGGTGTCGTTTTTTTGCAGTTTTCAGGGATGAGAGGACTTGCATCATTTATCCTTTCTGAAAGAAGACATCATGGATTGGTAACGTTGGTTGAACTTGCTGGCGCGACCTTCGACATTGACATTACGTTGTTTGCCTGTGTATACGGGGTGGGACGCGGAAGAAGTATCAAGCGAAAAGAGGGGATACTCTATGCCGTCTTTCCAAACCATGGTTTTGCCGTGGGTATTGGCACATGAACGGATGAGCCATCCTTGGTCTGCGCCGCTGTCGTAAAACAGGACGGTACGATAGTTGTCCGGGTGGATATTAGGTTTCATTTCTTTCTCCAGTAAATGTTATGGTATAACATTATACTCCTAGAAAAAGAGCAGGCAAGTGTTTTTTGTTTTTCTTTATCACGGGATTGTGGCATTTTGATAAAATATGCGGTTTCAGGCGGCCTTTTTTATGAGGCCGTCTGAAACATATTGTTTTCTGATGATAGGAATATGATGTATCTGCATAAGGGTTTCAGATTGGGCGGTGCGGTAAGCAAGGTGATGCCGATTGTCCATGTATTGTCCAAGCTGGGGCTGTTGTTTTCATTACTGTTGGCCGTGCCGACACTGATGTCGTATTTTTATCACGACAGCGCGTTTCTCGTGTTTGCCTATACGGCTTTGACCGTATTGCTGGTGTCGTGTGTAACTTGGGTGCTGACGCTGCGTTTCAACCGTGAATTGCGGCCACGTGACGGATTTACCCTGGTATTGATGCTGTGGCTGGCTTTTGCTGTCGTGGCGGCGATGCCGATTTATTTTTATATGCCGTCCATGAGTTTCACCGATGCATTTTTTGAGGCGATGTCGGGGCTGACGACAACGGGGGCAACAGTGATTTCCGGCTTGGATACGCTGGATCCGTCGGTAAATTTTTGGCGGCACATGCTCAACTGGCTTGGCGGTATGGGTATTATCGTGCTGGCTGTGGCGATTTTGCCGATGTTGGGCGTGGGGGGGACGCAGCTCTTCAAAGCGGAAATTCCGGGTATGGATAAGGAAAGCAAGATGGCTCCCCGCATTTCGCAAGTGGCTAAACGGCTGTGGTTTGCCTATGCGCTGACAACTGCTGCCGCCTTTGTATCCTTGCATATTGCCGGTATGGGTTGGTTTGATGCCTTGTGCCATGCGATGTCGGCAGTGGCCTTAGGCGGTTTTTCGACACATGATGACAGCGTTGCCTATTTTAATTCTGTAGCAGTCGAATGGACGTTGATGTTTTTTACTGTCTGGGGCGGTATCAATTTCGCCAGCCACTTTACTGCGCTGGGCAACCGCTCCTTGCTGGTGTATTGGAAAGATGAAGAATGCCGCACCATGCTGCTGGTTTTGTCGGGCAGTATTTTGATTTCGGCATTGTATTTATGGCAGCAGGACGTTTATCAAAGCCTTGGCGAAGCTTTGCGCTTTGTCAGCTTCAACTTTGTGTCCATCGGATTGGCCAGCGGTTTCTCCAATGCCGACTTTGCACAATGGCCGCTGATTGCGTCGTTGTGGATGTTTTTCCTGTCGAACGTGTTGGCAAGCTCAGGCTCTATGGGTGGCGGTATTAAAAACGTGCGTGCTTTGGTGTTGTTCAAATTCAGCTTGCGCGAAATGTTGATTTTGCTGCACCCGCGTGCGGTGCGTACGGTAAAGGTCAACAATCGCTCCATTCCGGATCGCATGGCGCTGACCGTCATGTCGTTTATCTTTATTTACTTTATGACGGTCATTGTATTCAGCTTTTTACTGATGGCGGCAGGTTTGGACTTTTTATCCGCCTTTACGGCAGTCATTGCTTGTATTACCAATGCAGGGCCGGGATTGGGTGCTGTCGGTCCGTCGCATAATTATGCCGCGCTGAGTGATGTGCAGAAGTGGCTGTGTACGGCTGTGATGTTGTTGGGACGTTTGGAGATTTTTACCGTTTTAATTTTGTTTACTCCGGCATATTGGAAGAAATAAGTGTGAGAAAAAGGCCGTCTGAAATTTCAGACGGCCTTTTTATAATGGCTGGGCTTAAGCGTATTGTTTGAGCAATTCTTTGAATTGTTCGCCAGTTTCAGGGTGTTTCAAACCGTAAGCCACGGTTGCTTCAAGGTAACCCAATTTGCTGCCGCAGTCGTAGCGTTTGCCATCAAATGCATGAGCTAACACAAACTCATGATCAAGCAGGCGGGCGATACCGTCTGTCAGTTGGATTTCACCGCCGGCACCGCGGGGAAGGTTGGTCAACAAGTCAAAAATACGCGGAGTCAGGATGTAGCGGCCGACAACGGCGAGGTTGGAAGGTGCTTCTTCCGGTTTGGGTTTTTCAACAATATTGACTACACGTTGATAGCTTTTCAGCTTTTCAACTTCAACGATACCGTAAGAGCCTGTTTGAGAAGGATCAACGGTTTCAACGCCCAAAACACTGTTACCGCTTTGGTTGTACACATCAACCATCTGTTTCAATGCACCTTTAGGCGCATCAATCAAATCGTCTGCCAAAATAACGGCGAAAGGCTCGTTACCAACGGCAGCTTGTGCGCACAATACGGCATGACCCAAACCCAATGCTTCAGTTTGACGGATGTACATGCAGGTAATGTTGGAAGGCAGGATATCGCGAACGTGCGCCAACAGTTTGTCTTTTTGACGCAATTCCAATTCGGTTTCCAACTCGTATGCTTTGTCGAAGTGGTCTTCGATACTGCGTTTGTTACGGCCGGTGATGAACACCATTTCGGTACAGCCGGCTTCAACCGCTTCTTCAACTGCATATTGAATCAGAGGTTTGTCCACGATAGGCAGCATTTCTTTGGGGCTGGCTTTGGTCGCAGGCAAGAAACGGGTACCCATACCAGCAACGGGAAAGACGCATTTTTTAATGGGTTTCATATTATTATCCTATTTTAACTGTGGGTTTATACCCCAAAAAGTGTAAAGATGTAGTCGTATGTAACAATAATACCACATGATAAAGTATCAGGCGGTTTGAAAAGGAGAATTGGTCATAGATACTGTCTTATCCCAGCAACGACAGTAATTCTTCTTCGGTTAATACGGCCACGCCCAAAGCTTGGGCTTTTTCCAATTTACTGCCTGCAGCTTCTCCGGCGACAACGTAGTCGGTTTTTTTGGATACGCTGCCGGAAACTTTACCACCTGCAGCCTCAATCATGACTTGGGCTTGGTCGCGTTTTAGTGTGGGTAAAGTCCCTGTTAATACAAAGGTTTTACCTGCTATGTCCTCATTAATGCCGTCTGAAATAGTTTCATCTTGAAGATTAGACAGCGTTTGAACGAAAGTTTTCATATTTTCAAGCAGGGCTGCGTTTTGCGGTTTACTGCGCCATATTTGCCAATCGGCAGGCAACGCTTTGTCGGTTTGCAAACCTTCTATGCTTTGTCCGGCAAGCTCCCACAAGGCCAGTGCTTTGGTTTCGCTGATTTTAAAATTGGGCAGGCGGGCAATCCAGCGTTGCGGCTCGGCATGGCGCAGCGGCGGGATGGTGACAGCCTGGCTTTGAGGGGCAACACCTACAGCCAGCAGCTCGTCTATCATCGCCTGCTGCGCTTCTTGGGCAAAAAAGTGAGCGATGGAGCGGGCAACCACCGTGCCGATATCGGGCAGGCAGGCGAGGATGGGTTCGGGTGCATGGCGGATATGGTCGAGCGTACCGAATGCCTGCGCCAGTGTTTTAGCGGTACGTTCGCCGACGTGACGGATGCCGAGGGCAAAAAGGAAGCGCGCAAGTTCAGGCGTTTTGCTGGCTTCTATGCCTGCGAGGATGTTTTCCGCCCATTTGGTCGGCTGTTTTTTATTGTTTTTGGCAAGCAGAGTATTGCCGGTCTCGCCTTCAAAGTTTTCAATCTCACTGTTTGATGGTTCTTCCTCATTAGACGATGCCTTATCCACTGTTTCCTTCATTTTTTGCAGGGTTGGAATATTGAGGCGGTAGAGGTCGGCGAAATGACGAACCAAATCTTGCGCTACCAGCTGCTCGATTTGTTTTTGTCCAAGTCCGTCAATGTCCATGGCCTTGCGTGAGGCAAAGTGGATTAAACCTTGCGCACGTTGTGCTTGACAAAGCATACCGCCGCTGCATCGGGCAACCGCTTCGCCTTCTTCACGTTCGATTTCGCTGCGGCAGATAGGGCAATGGGTGGGCAGGCGGTAGGGTTTGTGAAGAGGTTCGGATCGGGTTTCAGAAGGTGTTTCGGCAAACAAATCGTCTTGCAGGCCGTCTGAAACAGCAATGTTGGTCTCCTGCATTGGACGGCGTTCAAAAATCACGCGCACTACCTCAGGAATCACATCTCCGGCGCGGCGCACGACGACGGTATCGCCAACGCGTACGTCTTTGCGCGATACTTCGTCTTGATTGTGCAGGGTGGCGTTGGTGACGGTAACGCCGCCGACGAATACAGGTTGCAGGCGGGCAACCGGAGTTACTGCGCCGGTACGCCCGATTTGTACATCAATGGCTTCGACAATGGTCAATGCTTCTTCGGCAGGAAATTTGTGGGCAATGGCCCAGCGCGGTGCACGGGAGATGAAGCCGAGTTCGCGCTGTTGCGCCAAGCTGTTGACTTTGACGACCATACCGTCGATTTCGTAGGGCAGGGAGGGGCGTTCTTCTTCGTACATTTTTTCATAACGTTTAAGTACGTCATTTATATCTTTAAATTTATTTAATTTAAGAATATTTTTTAATTTTTTATGCCCAAATCCCAATGTCGTTAGATAGTCTATCTCCTCAGTATGTGTTGTAAATTCTTTCCCACCTTGTTGTTGTGCAATGCTGTATGGGAAAAAGGTTAATTTACGTTTAGCTGTAATGCGGGAGTCAAGCTGGCGCAGACTACCTGCTGCGGCGTTGCGGGGGTTGGCAAAGGTTTTTTGGTGGTTTTCGGTTTGGTGTTGATTGAGTGTTATGAAATCAGCTTTTAACATCAATATTTCACCACGAACTTCGATGAGTTTTGGGATATTGTCGCCGTGTAGGCGAAGGGGGATGTTGGCGACGGTTTTGACGTTCTGGGTAACGTCTTCGCCTGTGGTGCCGTCGCCACGGGTTGCCGCTTGAGTCAATACGCCGTCGCGGTACAGCAGGCTGATGGCCAGACCGTCGAATTTGGGTTCGATGACGTATTGCGGTTTTTCACCATTCAAACTGTTACGGACACGTTCATCGAAAGCATACATTTCTGAATGGTCGAACACACCATTTTCATTTCTTGGAGAGAAGGCATTAGTCAGTGACAGCATCGGCACTTCGTGGTGTACTTCAGCAAAAGCAGTTAGTGGTTCTGTGCCTGCGCGCTGGGTTGGGCTGTCGGGCAATTTCAACTCAGGGTGATTTAACTCCAATGCTTCAAGCTCGCGGAACAATTTGTCGTATTCGGCATCGGGTACGCTGGGCGCGTCTAGGGTGTAGTATTCGTAGGCGTAGCGGTTGAGGAGGTCGGTCAGGTATTTGATACGTTGTTCAGTCGGATTCATTGTGTAATCGGAATAGAGTTTTCAGACGGCCTGATGATAGAGAGGCCGTCTGAAAATCGATGAATATTGAAGATGAAGGGATTTTACCTGAAAAAAAGCGGATATGCCGTCATTGCATATCCGCTTTTTGATTGGGGAAGTTTAAGAGAACAGGCGCAGGGCTTGTTTGCTGCCGGGTTTGATGCCGACTTTAAGCATTTCTTCCTGACGGGCCAAAACGTAGTTGCGTACGTCTTTGAGCCATTGGGTGGAAACTTCTTCCATTTGGTCGTTAACCAAATCCAAGCTGAGTTGGCCGGAGAGTTTGACTGCCAAGTCCATAAATTTGTCGAAAGTTTTTTCACCGGCAGGAACATGCGGAATATCCAACAGCATGCTGAAACCGCGGTAGGCTTGGTTGTCCAACAGAGGATTGGTAAACGGTTTGTTGTCCAAAGTATGGATGGAGAACAATTGAGGATTATTGTTGTCGCCGAAATGGAACGCGCCGTCTTCGCCCAGTTTGAAGCCTGTATCTTCCACGGCGGCACGCAATTCTACGCCGCTGATATTGGAATGGGAAACCAAGTGAATGGCGATGGTTTGGTCAACACGCGCACAGAATTGGTCGAGGGCTTGCGCGACTTCGGTGAAAGCATCCAAGTCGGTATGCAAAACTTTGCCGTCCATCAGTTGGGCAAAAGCATCAACCTGTTGGTCGAAGTGTTGCAGCCCTTCACGCGCTGCCAAACCGTTACGGCTGACAGCTTGCAGACCCATAACGAAGCCTTGGTAGTAAACGCCCGGAATCGGCTCTGCAACACGGAAATGGTCGTCCATGGTGCAACCGATTATTTGGAAGCGGTGAGTGCCGGAAAGGCGCGGCAGGGCGTGCAATTCTTGGGCTTGTTTCAGGGAGATGTAGGCCATGTAGTCGAAGCGCGGGTCAAACCAAGGCAACTCGACTTGAGACAATTCGTCCAGGCTGATCAATGGTACTTGTGTCACAGGCTCGGCTGTGGTTTCAACCGGAGCAGAAGCGGCTTCGGCTGGGCTTACGGTAATTTCGTTGTTCAAGCCGATAACGGTGTGTTGGACTTTTTCTTCTGCGGAGAAGTCGTCTTCCACAGTCAGCTCGACATCGGTTTTAAGTTGGGCAGGGTGAGCCAGTTTGGCTTTTGCCGCGTAGATTTCATCTTGCTCTTGCAGGTTGCGCAAAGCCTCTTCGGTTTTTTTGTTTTTCTTGATAAACAAACCTTGACCGCCGGTTTCTTTGCTATCGCGGACATGTTTGGTTTTACTGGTCAAAAGTGCATCCTTATCGGAATGGCCGAATTGTTCGCGCACTTGTTTGCGGTATTGGTTTTCCTGGTACATGTTGTAACCGATGACCGCCAAAAGAGCGGCGAGGGCTAAGACGATGAAAATCATGGAGTAATCACTTTTTAAAAAGGCAGCATTCCGTCTTTTTCAGGGTGCGGAATCTTGCTGCATGGGAAGTTCGTTGGAGCCGGACTTTATGCGTCCGAATGAATAGCTGAATTATAACGAAAATAAACGGTTGTGACAGCATTATGTCTGCCAATCATTTCAGGCCGTCTGAAAGTTATCCGCGCCGGATGGGGAAACCTGCTTTTTGAAGGCGAGGCCAATCGAAGAAATGTCCGGGATCGGTTTTCCTGTCCGGCGCGATGTCCTGATGAGCGGTAACGGCCTGAATCGGGTAATGTTCGGAAATGGCGGTCAGCAAGGCTTGCAGGCTGGTGTATTGTGCTTCGGTAAAAGGCTCGAAATCGCAGCCTTCCAATTCAATACCGATTGAAAAGGCATTGCATTTTTCTCTGCCTTGAAACGACGATACGCCGGCATGATAGGCCATGTCGTCGCAGGAAACGAATTGGACGGTTTCGCCTTTACGGCTGATGAAAAAATGACTGGAGACACGCAAGGTGTGGATGATGCTGAAAAAAGAATGCTCGTCAGGGTTGATTTGGTTGGTAAACAACTTTTCCACTGCCCCTGTGTTGTACTCAAAAGGAGGGAGGGAAATATTGTGGAGGACAACCAATGAGATGTCTTCATCCGGTTCGCGCGGGCTGAAATTGGGCGAATGAGTTTGGCGTGCATTCAGCCAACGGCCGTTTTGCCAAGTGTTTTTTGAAGGGGAATTCATGGTTTCAGACGGCCTTTCGGGGTAGGAAAACATACGTTGGGGAAGGTGGCAGGCTTAGTGCGCTTGTTTTCGGTTATACTGTCGCCCGACACGTTCACAAACCAAGAATCCTACCATGTTGAAAAAATTGTTGAAATGGCTGGCCGTATTTTTGACGGCATTTGCCGCCGTGGTTGCCGCATTGTTGTTTGTTCCGAAAAACAACGGCAAGCCATACCGTATTACCGTTGCTAAGAATCAAGGTATCTCTTCCGTCAGCCGCAAACTGGCTCAAGACGGCATCGTTTATAACCGTTATGTGCTGGTAGCCGCCGCATATGTGATGGGTGTTCACAACCAACTCAATGCCGGCTCTTACCGCCTGTCTGCCAAAGTATCGGCTTGGGACATTTTAAAACGCATTAAAAAAGGCCGCCCTGATTCGGTCAGCGTGCAAATTTTGGAAGGCGCGCGTTTTGCCCAAATGCGCCGTATTATCGACAACACTGCCGACATTGCTCACGATACGCGCGGTTGGAGCGATGAAAAACTGATGGCCGAAGTAGCACCCGACGCCTTGAGCAGCAATCCCGAAGGACAGTTTTTTCCGGATAGTTACGAAATTGATGCCGGCGGCAGCGATCTTCAAATTTACAAAATCGCCTACCGTAAAATGCGGGAAAACCTGCAAGAAGCATGGGACGACCGTCAAAGCGGCCTGCCTTATAAAAATCCGTACGAAATGCTGATTATGGCGAGTCTGATTGAAAAAGAAACCGCGCACGAAGACGACCGTGCCCATGTGGCCGCCGTATTCGTCAACCGCCTGAATATCGGCATGCGCCTGCAAACCGACCCGACTGTCATCTATGGCATGGGCGATGCGTATAAGGGCAGAATCCGCAAAGCCGACCTGCAACGAGATACGCCTTACAATACCTACACACGCAGCGGTTTGACACCAACGCCGATTGCGCTTCCCGGCAAGGCCGCGCTTGAAGCAGCGGGTCATCCGTCTGATGAAAAATATCTGTATTTCGTCTCAAAAATGGATGGTACGGGCCTGAGTGAGTTCAGCCACAATCTTTCTGAACATAACGCTGCCGTACGCAAATATATTTTGAAGAAATAAACCGAATAGGCCGTCTGAAACATTTATAATCCCTGTTTCAGACGGCCTTTAAATTGACGATATCCATATGAAACCTAGATTTATTACCCTTGACGGCATAGACGGTGCAGGCAAATCCACCAACCTCGCCGTAATGAAAGCATGGTTTGAAAAACACAAACTGCCTGTATTGTTTACGCGAGAACCGGGAGGCACTCCGGCCGGAGAAGCATTGCGTGAAATCCTGCTCAACCCTGCCACCCAAGTCAGCCTGCGTACCGAAACCCTGCTGATGTTTGCAGCCAGACAGCAACACTTGGAAACGGTCATTGTGCCCGCCCTGAAAAACGGCACGCATGTCGTTTCCGACCGCTTTACCGATGCAACGTTTGCCTATCAAGGCGGTGGACGAGGCGTTCCCTTACAAGATATTGCCACGCTTGAGCATTGGGTGCAGGGCGATTTCTGCCCAGATTTAACTTTGCTGTTGGATGTGCCTTTGGAAGTGTCAATGGCACGCATCAACCAAACGCGTGAGAAAGACCGCTTTGAACAAGAAGAAGCCGAGTTTTTCAATCGGGTACGCGAAGTATATCTGCAACGTGCTAACGAACAGCCGGAACGCTATGCCGTCATCGACAGCAGCCAAAGTCTGGATGCGGTAAAAAATCAGATTGAAACCGCGCTAGACAGTCATTTTGGATTGAATGTTTAAGTTTAAATAAAATGCCGTCTGAAAGAAGGGTAGTGTGGCGAAGAAATATTATTACAGAAGTTTTTAGACATAAAACCAAATAAAACGAAATATCAAAACAAATGTAATAAATATCGGTATGCGCCACCAAAAGAACATGATAAAATTACGGTCCCTTACAAAGCCGGTCTGTTAACAACCCGACTTTAGAAATTTTAAACGTCTGAAGCAGCCTGTTTCAGACTTGTTCGCTGTAAAATCTCTCTCGCAAACAGGATCGATAAATGGAAAATTCATTAAAAGAAGCCGCCCTGCAGTTCCACGAATTCCCCGTGCCGGGCAAAATCTCCGTTACCCCAACCAAATCTCTGGCCACGTCTAAAGATTTGGCGTTGGCGTACTCTCCGGGCGTAGCCGCTCCTTGTATGGAAATCCATGCCGATCCGCAAACTGCCTACAAATACACTGCCAAAGGCAATTTGGTTGCCGTGATTTCCAACGGTACAGCAGTGTTGGGTTTGGGCAACATCGGTGCATTGGCCGGTAAACCTGTAATGGAAGGCAAAGGCGTATTGTTCAAAAAATTCGCCGGTGTTGATGTATTCGACATCGAAATCGATGAAAAAGACCCTCAAAAATTGGTAGACATCATTGCTTCTTTGGAACCGACTTTCGGCGGTATCAACCTCGAAGACATCAAAGCGCCTGAGTGCTTCTACATCGAACGCGAATTGCGCAAACGTTGCAAAATCCCTGTATTCCACGACGACCAACACGGTACCGCCATCATTACTGCTGCCGCTGTACTGAACGCTTTGCGTTATACCGGCCGCAAAATCGAAGAAGCAACTTTGGTGTGCTCCGGCGCAGGTGCCGCAGCGATTGCCTGCTTGAACCAATTGTTGGATTTGGGTTTGAAACGCGAAAACGTGACCGTTTGCGACTCCAAAGGCGTGATTTACAAAACCCGCGAAGACAAAGACCGTATGGACGAGTCCAAACAGTTCTACGCCATTGAAGATAACGGACAACGCGTATTGGCCGATGCCGTTAAAGGTAAAGACATCTTCTTGGGTCTGTCCGGCGCAAATCTGCTGACGCCTGAAATGCTGAACACCATGAACGAAAAACCAATCGTGTTCGCTATGGCAAACCCAAATCCGGAAATTCTGCCTCCATTGGCAAAAGAAACCCGTCCGGATGTGGTCATCGGTACCGGCCGCTCAGACTTCCCGAACCAAGTAAACAACGTATTGTGCTTCCCATTCATCTTCCGTGGTGCATTGGATGTCGGCGCGACCACCATCAACGAAGAAATGAAACGCGCCTGCGTGTATGCTTTGGCTGATTTGGCGATGGAAGAGGTAACTGAAGAAGTGGTTGCCGCTTACGGTAAGAAATTTGAATTCGGTGCGGAATACCTGATTCCTACCCCATTCGATTCCCGCCTGTTGCCTCGCGTTGCTACAGCTACTGCTAAAGCAGCAATGGAAAGCGGCGTGGCTACCCGTCCAATCGCTGATTTGGATGCGTATGCTGCTAAACTGGCCGGTTTGAAATTGTAATCCGGTAAGTAGTATTTGATTGAAAATGCCGTCTGAAAGTTGTATTTCAGACGGTATTTTTGTTTATTGGGTATTTTAGAAATAGCTTAATGCAGTAATTGGAATGAAAAACACGATAAGCTGCTGATTCAACGGAGACGTGGGCATATGGATTGCTTTCTAAGATAGGTTTCTTATTTTTGAAGTATTTTGATTTTGCAGAATTTGTATGGGATTAAATACAATATTTTTGCCAGCTTTTTAAACAACATCAGGCCGTCTGAAAACTGGTTTTCAGACGGCCCTAAGTTAATGAAACGGTTCATTTTTGCCAATAGGTTTTGACGTTGACGAACTCGTACAGCCCGAATTCTGATAGCTCGCGTCCATAGCCTGAAGCTTTGACTCCGCCAAAGGGAAGGCGCAGGTCGCTGCTGGTGTGGCGGTTGATAAAGACAGAGCCTGCTTGGATTTTTTCGGCGTATTTCCATGCATTTGCCGTGTCGGCTGTGTAGATACAGGCACCGAGGCCGAAAGGTGTGTCGTTGGCAAGTGCGACGGCATGATCCGGATTGTCGGCGCGTAAGATCATGGCAACTGGGCTAAAGACTTCTTCGTGCCAAACGCGGCAGTTTGGGTTGACTTGATCCAATACCGTGGCAGGGTAAAACCAGCTTTCTCCATCAGGGATATAGCCGCCACTCAAACATTGCGCGCCATGTGCAACCGCATCTTGAACCTGCTCGTGTACGGTTTGACGCAGGTCTTGGCGGTGAAGCGGGGCAAGGGTGGTGTTCGGATCTTTTGGATTGCCGGTTTGCAGTTTGGCGCACTCGGCAAGGAAGAGCGGGATAAACTGTTCGGCAATATCTTGGGTAACAATGATGCGTTTGGCGGCATTGCAGGATTGTCCGGCATCGCGAAAGCGCGAATAGCAGGCATCGATGGCTGCGCGTTGCAGATCGGCGTCGGGCAGGATGATAAACGGATTGCTGCCGCCCAGTTCAAGGACGGTTTTTTTCAGATGTCTGCCTGCATGTGCGGCCAGCAGGCGGCCGGTATGGGTTGAACCGGTAAATGCCATGGCATCGGTATCTTCAATAGCTTTAAGCGTGTCTTCATGACTTAACCATGCGCCGATAAGTGGTAAACCTTTGGGGACAAGACTGAATAGGGTTTCGCTGACGCGAGCGACACTGGGCGCAGGTTTGACCGCGCAGGCATTGCCGGCGCACAGGGCAGGGATGGCAAATCGTAAAATCTGCCAAACAGGATAGTTCCACGGCATGACTGCCAAAACAACGCCCAAAGGCTCGAAGCGGACTTGGCTGAGGCTGGCTTGGGTGGCGATGGTTTTATGGGCAAGTAGTTCAGGGGCAAGGCGGACGTAGTAGCGGATAAGCTCGATGGATTTGCTGATTTCGGCACGGCATTCGTGCAGGCAACGGCCGACTTCTTCGCAAACCATTTCGGCAAGGCGTTCCTGGTTTTGGGTGAGGCTGTCGGCAAATTGCTGTAAGAGGGTGGTGCGCTCGATAATGCTTGATTGTGCGAAGGTTTGCTGAAGGGTTTGGAGGCGGTTTAATTCGTCGGTAAATTCAGTGTAGCTTTGTGCTGGTCGGCGGCAAATGGTTTCACCGGTAAAGACATGGGTGCTGTGAAACATGGTTGGCTCCTTTGTTTTTATGTTTTTATGAGGCCGTCTGAAAATGTTTCAGACGGCCTTTTATTGTGATGATTGTACTTCAAGCGACCAGTTGGGGAAAAATAGATTTTAAGCCGGCAACAATAATCTCTACGGAAATGGCGGCAAGCATCATGCCCATAATGCGGTTGAGGATGGTCAGGCCGGTCGTGCCCAAGCGTTTGCTGATGCGTCCGGCAACGATCAGGATGAGATAGCAAATCAGGCTGACCAGAAAGCCGGAGATGATAATTAGGGCAATATCGCTGTAATTTTTGGCGGCAGAGGAGTAAATGATGACGGTAGAGATACCGCCGGGGCCGATGGTAATCGGAATGGCAATGGGTACGACGGCAATGGCTTTTTCATTGCGGCGGACTTGTTGCGCACTTTGATGTTCTTCTGAATGGGGATCAATTTGGGGTTTGGCAGGATTATCGTTGCCGTTCATTAAGGATATGGCAATCAGCAAAACCAGAATACCGCCGCCGACTTGGAAAGAGCCCACGCTGATACCGAGTACTTTCAACAAGATACCGCCGCCCAGCGCAAAGACGACAATCACGATGAAAACGGCTAGTGCGGCAGTACGCGCAATTCTGCGTTTTTCTTTGGTGCTGTGGTCTTGCGTCAGGTCAAGATAAATCGAGAGCGCGCTGAAAGGATTAATCAGCACGAGAAATGCTACAAGCAGCTTGCCGATTTCTACACCCAGTTCCATATCATTTCTCGCTTTCAGTTAGTTCATCATTATCCATATTACGACGGCGGAGGTTTTTGTGTTCGTTGGCAATACCCATCAACAGGGCGAGCACCACCATGATGGAAAGCGTAGCCGTACCGCCGTAGCTGACCAAGGGGAGGGGGACGCCGACAACGGGCAAAATACCGCTGACCATGCCCATGTTTACAAAGGCATAGCAGAAAAAGGTCATGGTCAACGCGCCTGCCAGAGTACGGCTGTAAAGGGATTGAGCTTGCGCGGCAATCCACAATCCGCGTGCCAGAATGATGAGGTAAACCAGCAGTAAAAGGATATTGCCGATCAGGCCGAATTCTTCGCCGAATACTGCGAAAATAAAGTCAGTCGTTGATTCGGGAATATAGTCCAAATGGGTTTGCGTGCCGTTGAGCCAGCCCTTACCCCATACGCCGCCCGAGCCAATGGCAATCATGGATTGGATGATGTGGTAGCCTGCGCCCAACGGGTCTTTGGTTGGGTCGAGCAGGGTGAGGACGCGGGTTTTCTGATAGTCGTGCATGCCGTAATTCCACAAGAGCGGCAAAGCGGCCACAAAGGCAATAATAGCAGCAAAAATAGCCTTCCAAGGCAATCCGGCAAAAAAGATGACAAAAATACCCGAAGCCATAATCAGCGCGGCCGTACCGAGGTCGGGCTGTTTCAAAATCAGGGCGACAGGAACAAGAATCAGCACAAGGGCGACAATATAATGTATCCATTTCAGACGGCCTTCATAGCGTTGGAAATACCACGCGACAGTCATGGGAATACCGATTTTCATGATTTCGGAAGGTTGGATACGGGTAAAGCCGAGGCTCAGCCAACGGGTCGAGCCGTTGACGGTAACGCCGGCGACTTCGACGCCAATCAACAGTAATACGCCGACAATGTAAACAGGCAGGGCAACTTTGGCAGCCGTTTGCGGCTTGAATACGGCGATAATCCATAACAGGGCAAAGCCCAAAACGGTATGGATGGTTTTGTTTTCCAATTGGCCGAACTCTTGCCCATCTGCGGAATAGAGCAAAAACAGGCTCATGATGTAGATGGTGAGCATGGCAAAAAACAGCCAAGGGTCAATCGGGGCCGCAATGGTGGATTTGAAATTTTTCCACACTGATGTGTTATTCATGATGAACCTCCTGCTGTGAGGCAGGGCTTGTCGGAGTCAGTCCGTAGGCGGATTGGAAAATGCTGGTAATAGGCTGATGCTTGTCCGTTGTTTCAGTTTTGGCTGAATCTGATTCAAGGCCGTCTGAAAACTGTTGCGGCTTGACGTGAAGCATATAAAAATCAGTCATTTCACGGGCCAATGGCGCGGCATACGCACCCCAACCGCCGTTTTCCAAAATAACGGCAATGGCAATTTCAGGTTTTTCCAATGGCGCAAACGAGATAAACCATGCGTGGTCGCGGTGTTGTTCGCGCAGGGCTGCGGCATTGTAGCGGCCGCCCTGTTTGATTTGTACGACTTGGGCCGTACCGGTTTTACCGCCCATCGTATAGGAGAGTCCGCCACCGATACGGTGCGCCGTACCACCCGGTTTCAATACCTTTTCCATTGCGCGTTTGACGTATTCGAAGTTGTCGGCTTTGAACGGAATTTGACGCTCAGGATTGGGGTTGATACGGGTAATTTTGCGCGCGCCGAAATCCAATATTTCTTTGACCAAATGCGGCTGATGGACGACACCGTTATTGGCCAGAGATGCTGTCGCATGTGCCATTTGCAAAGGTGTGTAGGCGTTGTAGCCTTGGCCGATACTGACGGAAACCATTTCGCCGGCGCGCCATTCTTTCGCGGTAGGATCGGAAGATTTGGCAAAACGTTTGGCTTTCCATTCGCGGCTAGGCAAAACGCCTGTGTATTCGCTGGGCAGGTCAATGCCGGTTTTTTGGCCGAAACCGAATTGAGCCAGATACGGAGAGGCTTTATCGATACCCATTTCGTAACCCAAGCGGTAGAAGAAGGTATCTGAAGATACTTGAATGGCTTTGCTCAAGTTGGCCGAGCCGTGGCCGCTGCGGACAGAGTCGCGGAAAATATGGCGGCTGCCGGGTATGCTCCATGCGCCGGGAGCGGGGACAATGGTGTTTTGAGTGATTTTGCCGCTTTCCAACAAAGCCATGCCCATAAAGGGTTTGAATGTAGAACCCGGCGGATAAAGGCCTTGGGTAACGCGGTTGATCAAAGGCTTTTTCCAATCGTCATTCAGCATTTTCCAAGTGTCGCTGTCGATGCCGTCAATAAAGAGGTTGGGATCGAAGGAAGGTTTGGAAACAAAAGCCAAAACAGTACCGTCTTGCGGATTGATGGCCACCAATGCGCCACGGCGGTCGCCTAAAATGCGGTCGGCTTCCTGCTGCATACGGATATCCATGCCTAGGCGCAAGGTTTGCCCCATTTTGGACGGGACATTTTTCAATACGCGGACAATGTTGCCGTAAGCGTCTTTTTCGACTTCCTGATAGCCTGGAACGCCATGAAGCTGGTGTTCGTAATATTTTTCCAA
This sequence comes from Neisseria sp. 20925_1_37, assembly GCF_041433255.1. Classification (NCBI taxonomy): domain Bacteria; kingdom Pseudomonadati; phylum Pseudomonadota; class Betaproteobacteria; order Neisseriales; family Neisseriaceae; genus Neisseria; species Neisseria sp. 20925_1_37. The sequence continues at coordinate 70,327 of NZ_JAPWBC010000002.1, forward strand.
GCCGGATTTACCGATATGCGTACTGCCGCGATAGAGGGCGGTCAGGCCTTCTTCTTCCAGCATTTCTTTGTCTTTATCGCTAATACGGCCGATGTAGCCTAAGAAATGGGAAGTCAGTTTGCCGTAAGGATATTCGCGGAATGTGCGTGAGTTGACTTCTACGCCTTTGAATTCGCGCAGATGCACAGACAAGCGTGCAGCCTCTTCATCGGTCAGTCTGAGTTTGAGTGGGATATTTTCAAATTTTCTATAGCTTTCGCGGTATTTTTTGAAGCGTTTTAAATCTGTCGGCGTGATATCGACGTATTTTTTCAATGCTTCAATGACATCTTCCATCTTGCCTTCAATGCGGCTGGGAATAACTTCGAGTGAAAAGACAGGATAGTTTTTGGCCAAAGGAACGCCGTTGATATCGATGATTTCGCCACGTACGGGCGGCGTTGGAATCAGGGTGATACGGTTGCTTGACGCTTGACCGGAAAACTCGTTGTGTTGAGTCACTTGCAGGTAGAAGAACCGCGCCAGTAAGATGGAAAAGAAGATGACAATCAGGATAAAGGCAACGAGCAGGCGCAACAAAGCATCGGCTTGTGCTGCCTGAGCGGAAGGTTTTTTGGTATGTTGACCACCGGAAAGACGGCGTGGAAGAGTCGGTTTCATCTTTTCAGTGTGCGCGGTAAATACGGGTCACGACCAGCATCAGCTGGCTGAGTATCGGCCAAAGCAGTGCGCCGACAAATGGGGCAACAAAGCCTTGCAAAGTGATGACCTGATGATTAAGGAACAAACGGGCAACAGTTAAGACGGCCTGATTGAGAAGCAGTGCAGCCAAGACAGCGGCCAATTGCATAATGTGGCCGTAAAGCATGATTTGGCGGCGGCGGTTTAAGATGAAATAAGTCATCACAACGTAAGACAGGGCGTGCAAGCCCAAAGTCGCAGCGGTTGCAGCATCGACAATCAGGCCGATGGCAAAAGCCAGTCCCATGCCTGCGCGTTGCGGTTGGTGCAATGTCCAATACAGCAGCATCAGTGCCGTCATTTCAGGCAGCCAAAAGAATCCGTCAAAGGAAAACGGCATAAAGTCCAGTATCATCATCACAATGAGACTGGCCGCCATGATGTGCAGCGGTACTGCACGGTAAGAATCGTCAAAATCGTTCATGAAATCAGCGTGGTGAAGAAGGGGCGGAAGAAAGTACCAAGACAAAACGGCTGCTGCGTAAAGCGGCCAAAGGCGTCAGTTGTGTATCGTAATAAGGCGTTCCCGATGCACGGACAACCTTGCTGACGGTTGCAACGGGAATCCCCGCCGGATAAGTACCATCCAAGCCAGAAGTCAGCAGAACATCGCCGGGTTTCAAGTCTGAACCGGTTGGAAAATAGCGTAAATCCAAACTGCTGCCATTACCGTATGCCAAATTGCGTTCACCGGTGCGGCTGACGGCTACGGGGACAATGTTTTGTCCGCTTGAGATCAGTTCAATTTCCGCGCTTTGTGTGTGGACTTGTGTCAACAGGCCGATCAAACCGCTTTGATCGATGACCGCATCACCAACTTTCAAGCCGTCTTGACTGCCTTTGCCGATAATCAGTCTTTCGGAAAGCGGATCTTTGCCATTGGAAATGACTTCCGCGCCGATAACGTTGTGAATGCCTTTTTGTTGCAAACCGTACAGTTTTTTCAATTCGCGCAATTCATCGGTATTGACTTTATCCCGCTGCAAATCGATTTTCAGACGGCCATTTTCTTCCAAAAGCCGGCGGTTTTGTTCCAAAAGCTCGGATTTGGACTGGGAGAGGTCGGCAAAATATTGATAAAGTTGAACGGGTTGATTGGCCAGCCATTGAGCAGGATAGAGCATGGGCATTACTGCCGCACGCACAGGCTGCATCAATGAAAAGTGATAATCGGCTACCATCAGGCCGGCAGCCAGGGCGACATAAACGACAAAACGAGGCAACAGCTTAGGGCCTTTTGCCTCGTCAAAGCGCAAAGAAGAGCGTTCCATAACCATCTACCTTATGGGTTTTCCGTAAACACGGTATCCCATTTGCCGATATAGTCCAAAGCCTTACCGGCACCATAGGCGACGCAGTTCAGAGGCTGGTCGGCGATGCCGACAGGCAGACCGGTTGCATCGGCCAAGACGGTATCGATACCGTGCAGAAGTGCGCCACCGCCTGTCAGCATAATACCGCGGTCGGCAATGTCGCCGGCTAATTCAGGCGGAGCCTGTTCCAAAGCCAGACGAACGGCGCGGATGATTTGATTTACCGTTTCACTCAATGCTTCACGGATTTCATTTGACGTAACCGCCAAGGATTTAGGCGTACCTTCGGCCAGATCGCGGCCTTTAATACGCATGGCTGTTTCGGTTTCAAAGCCCGATGCAGAGCCGATTTGTTTCTTCAATTCTTCTGCGGTAGCTTCGCCAATCAAGACACCGCGATGGCGGCGCAGGTAATGGATGATGCTTTTATCAAATTCATCGCCGGCTGCGCGGACGGAAGCAGAATAGGCCATGCCGCCCAGTGAAAGAATACCGATTTCGGTCGTACCGCCGCCAATATCGACAATCATCGAACCTGCCGCATCTTCAATCGGCAAGCCTGCGCCCAAAGCGGCTGCCATCGGTTCTTCAATCAAATGCACGCTTGCCGCGCCGGCAGCAAACGCCGAATCCAAAATTGCTTTACGTTCCACTTGGGTAGAGCCGCCCGGAACACAGATAACCACACGAGGCGGAACCAAAGACCGTCCTTCGGTGGCTTTTTTAATCAACATACCCAGCATACGCTCGGTAATCACAAAATCAGCAATTACACCGTCCCTCATCGGGCGGACGATTTCAATATTGCGCGGCGCACGGCCCTGCATTTTTTTGGCTTCCGTGCCCACCGCCATAATTTTACTTTTATTGCCTGCGCCGGATTGAATCGCAACCATGGACGGCTCATCCAAAACAATCCCTTTGCCGCGTACGAAAATCAGCGTGTTAGCCGTGCCCAAGTCGATGGCAATATCATTGGAGAGGAAACGAGATAAAAGACGAAACATAGGATTCCTGAAATTCCGGCCCAGCCCGGATGTGTTTAGCATTATTTAAAATAAGAAAAACAGGTACACGGTTTTAGACGAATAAATGCGCCTTTAGAAGGCCGTCTGAATCAAAACACCATGCCAACCTGTTTGGTTTTCGGTTATAATTCTTCGCTTCATAGAAGACGAAATGCAATGATACTCCAAACCTAAGAGGCATTGCTATCAGACAAGGATTTTTTATGGCTTTAAGCTTAAATGATGTGGAAAAAATCGCAAAACTCTCGCGCCTCACTTTAACGGACGAAGAAAAAAACAAAACGCTTGCCGAGTTGAACGACATTTTCGCCATGGTTGAAAACATGCAAAGCGTCAATACCGACGGCATCGAACCCATGGCGCATCCGCACGAAGCCGCTTTACGCCTGCGCGAAGATAAAGTGACTGAAACCGATCACGCTGCCGAATATCAGGCTGTTGCCCCAGAAGTACGCAACCGCCTGTATATCGTTCCTCAAGTGATTGAAGAATAAGGTTTCAGACGGCCTTTGCTTATCGGCAAACTCCTATTGCAAGGCCGTCTGAAAGGATATTCTGTTCAGACGGCCTGATTTATTGATTTAAACGGATGTTTTCAATATCTGTTTTGAAAGCAAAAACTGTTTTATAGAAAGTACGGCACAATGACCGCTTACACGCTCAAACAAGCCAGCAGCCTGCTGCAATCCAAACAAATTTCCGCAGTCGAATTGGCGACCGAATATTTGGCCGCTATTGCTGCGAAAAACCCTGCCATCAACGGCTACGTTACCATCGATCAAGATAAGACCCTTGCTGAAGCTAAAGCAGCCGATGCGCGTATCGCAGCCGGCAATGCAACGGCTTTGACCGGTGTGCCGGTTGCTTACAAAGATATTTTCTGCCAAACAGGTTGGCGCAGTGCATGCAGCTCCAAAATGTTGGATAACTTTGTTTCTCCTTATACTGCTACTGTGGTGCAAAACTTGTTGGATGCCGGCATGGTTACTCTTGGCCGTACCAATATGGACGAATTTGCCATGGGTTCGACCAATGAGACTTCATTCTACGGCGCAACCAAAAACCCGTGGAATCTTGAACATGTTCCCGGCGGTTCATCAGGCGGTTCGGCTGCTGTAATTGCGGCGCGTTTGGCACCGGCTGCCTTGGGTTCGGATACCGGCGGTTCTATCCGTCAGCCTGCATCGCATTGCGGCATTACCGGCATTAAGCCGACTTACGGTACGGTTTCACGCTTCGGTATGGTTGCCTATGCTTCCAGCTTCGACCAAGCCGGCCCTATGGCGCAAACGGCCGAAGACTGCGCGATTTTGTTGAACGCCATGGCCAGCTTTGACGAGCGTGATTCCACCAGTTTGGAACGCGACAAAGAAGATTACACCCGTGATTTGGACAAGCCGCTCAAAGGTTTGAAAATCGGTTTGCCTAAAGAATATTTCGGAGAAGGCGCGGATGCCGATGTTCAGACGGCCTTGCAAAGCGTTATTGATTTGCTCAAAGCTCAAGGCGCGGAGACTGTTGAAGTTTCCCTGCCGCAAACATCATTGTCGATTCCCGCTTATTACGTTCTCGCCTCTGCGGAAGCAAGTACCAACTTATCCCGCTTCGACGGCGTACGTTATGGTCATCGTGCAGCGCAATTCGGCGATTTGGAAGAAATGTACAGCAACACCCGTGCCGAAGGTTTCGGTAGCGAGGTCAAACGCCGTATCATGATCGGTACTTATGTATTGAGTCATGGTTACTACGATGCTTATTATCTGAAAGCGCAAAAACTGCGTCGTCTGGTTGCCAATGATTTTCAGACGGCCTTTGGTCAATGTGATTTCATTTTGGCGCCGACTGCGCCGACTGCCGCGCCAAAACTTGGCAGCGACATCCACGATCCTGTGCAAATGTACTTGTCCGATATTTACACCATCGCCGTAAACCTTGCCGGTTTGCCTGCACTGACTCTGCCTGCCGGTTTCAGCGCAAACGGTCTGCCGATTGGTGTTCAATTTGTCGGCAACTATTTCTCCGAAGCCAAAATTTTGGGTGCCGCACATCAAGTTCAACTGAATAGCGATTGGCACACTAAAGCGCCGGAATAAGGGTAGGGAGCCTATATGCCTGAAAAGTTTTCTTTTCCAGGATTTAAAACTGTTTATCAGAATGCGCCAAAATTTAAAACGCAACATTTAAAATTTACATTACGGACATTGTGGTATCGTAAAGAAATTAAGGCATTTGAGCAGTTTGTAAATGCTTCAGAAATATGCCAAGGTTTTTTTAGTCAAATGCCCCAAGATGCTTATCCTTTGATACATGAGTTTGTTGATAAGAAATTTAGTGGTCAAGATAGGTTAAAAATTATGCAGTCAGATTTTGAGGCTGCAGAAAAGCTGTTTGGAAAAGAAAGAGTAATGGGTATGAAAACCCGTTCCTTTCATATTGTTTTGGCAAAACCTTCAGACGGCCTTGAGATTTGGCTTAGCCGAAATGACAATTGCGTTGATGAAGGAATGTGGTCTCTTTCTTTACGAGAAAGCAATGGAAGACGTCTGTATATGACAACATTCGCCTTTGTAAATAATATGCTGCTTGCAGCCTCCCTTCAGGGACCAGCAGGAGAAGAAGCAAAAGATACCGTACGGGGTTTAACTAAGAAGTTACATGGATTGCGTCCTCAGCAATTGATGGTACATGCATTGCAATATTTTGCTATTACATTAAAGCTGGAAGGTGTGATTGGTATCACACAAGATAGGCAAGTTAAGCTACGTTGGCGCTTGAAGAAACGTGTCAAAATGAACTATGACCAATTTTGGCAGGAGCATGGTGCTCAAAAAGGTATTGATGGATTATGGCATCTTCCAAAAGAGCCGGTACGTAAAAATTTTGAGGAAATTGAAAGCAAAAAACGGTCTATGTATCGTAAGCGTTATCAGATGTTAGATGAAATAGAAGAGCAAATAAGAAATGCTTTAGCGCCTATAAAATAAACTATCATCTGATGAATAAAACATATATATGAATACAACCGACTTCATTCAAATCATTGGGACAGCCGCGTTTGCCATTTCCGGCTATTTGGTCGGCTACAACAAGCGATTGGATGTACTCGGTGTCGTCATTACTGCGTTACTGACGGCTGTCGGCGGCGGCATGATACGCGATGGTTTGGTCGGCCGGATTCCGCAAGTGTTTTTGCAAACCGATGCGTTGATTGTTGTGTTTGCTACGCTTGCCATCGCATGGTTGATAAGGGTGCAACGTTATCGCAGCACCTATTTGGCCGCTGCTTTTATCATTGCTGATGCCATCGGTTTGGCAGCGTTCAGTATTACCGGTGCACAAATCGGTATGGCTTTGCAGCTCAATCTGTTTGGCGTTATTTCTTTGGCTTTCGTGACTGCCGTTGGCGGGGGTATTGCACGCGATATTTTGGTCAATGATGTGCCGATGATTTTGCGCACCGACCTTTACGGCAGCGTGGCTATTTTGATTGGCGGACTGATTTATCTGTTCGGGCATTTGGGCTGGATTAATATCTTTACGTTAAACCTGCTCTTTGCCGGCGGATTGTTGTTTCGCCTGACTGCATACCGTTTCCATTGGCAATTGCCCGGTTTCCAACGCCGCAGGAAATAAACTTATCTTACAGACGGCCTGTTATGGTTTTTTATTCAGGCCGTCTGAAAAACGAATCACTCATTTAATCGATTAACTTTTTTTCGACAGAAAGACCCTTATGACTTGGGAAACCGTAATCGGACTGGAAATCCACGTCCAACTCAACACCCAATCCAAAATCTTCAGCGGCGCATCCACTGCATTTGGTGCCGAGCCTAATGCCCACGCCAGCGTGGTTGAGTGTGCGTTGCCGGGCGTATTGCCGGTAATGAATCGCGAAGTCGTCGAAAAAGCCATCAAACTCGGTTTGGCTTTGGATGCGAAAATCAATCAGAAAAACGTATTCGACCGTAAAAACTATTTTTATCCTGATTTGCCAAAAGGCTATCAAATCAGCCAGTTGGATTTGCCGATTGTTGAACACGGCAAACTGGAAATCGTAGTGGGCGATGAGGTTAAAACCATCAATGTTACCCGTGCGCACATGGAAGAAGATGCGGGTAAATCCGTGCACGAGGGTTTAAACGGTGCCACCGGTATTGACTTGAACCGTGCCGGTACGCCTTTGTTGGAAGTTGTCTCCGAGCCTGAAATGCGTTCCGCAGCCGAAGCCGTGGCATACGCTAAAGCGTTGCACGGTTTGGTAACTTGGCTGGATATTTGTGACGGTAATATGGCGGAAGGTTCGTTCCGTGTTGATGCCAACGTTTCTGTACGTCCAAAAGGCCAGGCCGAGTTCGGTACACGTCGTGAAATTAAAAACCTCAACTCTTTCCGCTTCTTGGAGCAAGCCATCAATTATGAAGTGGAAGCGCAAATCGAAATTTTGGAAGACGGCGGTAAAGTACAGCAGGCAACCATGTTGTTTGACCCTGAAAAAGGCGAAACCCGTGTGATGCGTTTGAAAGAAGATGCGCACGATTACCGCTATTTCCCAGATCCGGATTTGCTGCCGGTCATTATTTCAGACGGCCAATTGCAGAAAGCTAAAGAGCAAATGCCTGAATTGCCGCATGAAATGGCGGCGCGTTTTGTTGCCGATTACGGCGTGTCTGACTATGATGCGCGTCTGTTGACTGCCAGCCGCGCCCAAGCTGCCTATTTTGAAGAAGCGGCCAAAGCCTGCGGCCAAGGTAAATTGACGGCGAACTGGATGAACGGCGAGCTTGCCGCTATCTTGAACAAAGAAGGTTTGGAATTGGCTGAAAGCCCGATTACAGCTCCACGCCTTGCCGAGTTGGTTGCTAAAGTTGCAGATGGAACATTAAGCAGCAAATTGGCGAAAAAAGCTTTTGAAGCAATGTGGGTCGAGCCTGAAGCAGGTATTGCCGAAATCATCGAAAAACATGGCTTGCAACAAATTACCGACACTGGCGCAATTGAAGCGATGGTGGATGAAGTGTTGGCAAACAATGCGAAAGCCATTGAGCAATTCCGTTCCGGTAATGAAAAAGCCTTAAATGCGATTGTCGGCCAAGTGATGAAAGCAAGTAAAGGCAAGGCCAATCCGGCTCAGGTTCAAGAGTTGATTAAAGCCAAATTGGCTTGATAGATAGGACAGGCCGTCTGAAAACAGGTTTCATTTTCAGACGGCCTTTGTTTTTGATAATAAATTTATTCTAAATACCATGACACATACCATTACCTTACCAGATCAAACTACATTTACGGCGAATGAGGACGAAACTGTTCTTGCTGCCGCAACCCGTCAGAATTTAAATTTGCCTCATTCTTGCAAAAGCGGTGCTTGCGGGCAGTGTAAGGCCGAGTTGATGAGTGGCGAATTTGAAATGGGCAAGCATATTGATAAAGCCATCAGTGAAGAAGAAAAAGCGCAGGGTAAAGTATTATTGTGCTGTACCACTGCGAAGAGTGACCTAAAAATTAATGTGCCGGGTTTTAATCAAAATGCTTTGCCGGTACGCACATTGCCGGCACGTATTGAAAACATTGAAATCAAACACGATGTTGCTTTGCTCAAACTGGCTTTGCCTAAAGCGCCGCCATTTGCATTTTATGCCGGACAATATATTGATTTGCTGCTTCCCGGTAATATCAGCCGCAGCTATTCAATCGCCAATTCGCCTGATCAAGAAGGCATTTTGGAATTGCATATCCGCAACCGTGAAAACGGCGTATGCTCAGAAATGATTTTTGGTGCAGAGCCTAAAATCAAAGAAAAAGGCATTGTCCGTGTCAAAGGGCCATTGGGTGCATTCACTTTGCAACAAGACAGCAATAAACCGATGATTTTGTTGGCAACGGGTACAGGTTATGCCCCTATTCGCAGTATTTTGCTTGATTTGATTCGTCAGAATAGCGAGCGTCAGGTTCATTTTTACTGGGGAGCACGTCAACAGGCGGATCTGTATGCATTGGAAGAAGCAGAAGTAGTAATAGGCCGTCTGAAAAATGCGAAATTTTCGCCGGTTCTTTCTAAGCCTGATTCCGAGTGGAAAGGGGAGAATGGCTATGTGCAAGATGTTGCTGCACAAAATTATCCTGATTTGAGCCAATATGAGGTTTATGCTTGCGGATCACCAGAGATGACTGAAAGTGCACATGGTTTACTGACTCAAAAATGCGCTTTACCGGAAGATGCCTTTTTCTGTGATGCTTTTTCACCGGCATAATGATGTTTATACAGAATTTATATGTTTAAATACAGGTATTAAAAGTAGAGTCTAATGATAATCCGTTTGAGAAAGAGTGTGTTTTTACACACTCTTTTTTATACAGTAATTTTCAAAAAATATTTTTATCTTAAAGAGAAGGCTATTCTATTTGTTATTAAACATTAACTTGATTATTTATCATCAAGAAAAAGGCCGTCTGAATCTTTCAGACGGCCTTTGTTTTAAAGCTAATATTAGCTACCAATCAGTTTCAAACGTTGACCGGGAGATACAGTACGGGTATTGCGGTTCCAACGGCGGATATCGTTAATATCAACATTGAAACGGCTGGCGATGGTGTTCAGGGTATCGCCTTTGCGTACAGTGTAGGAAACGTTTTGAACCGGGTTGCTGCGGACTTTTGCCGGAGCGGCTGTAACACGGAGGATTTGGCCTTTTTTGATATTGTTGCCTTTGATGTTGTTGGCAATAATCAAATCGGCTACGCTCAGGTTATAGCGTTTGGAGATGTTAAACAATGTATCGCCATCTGCCACACGGTGGGTACCTGCTTCAAGTGCTACAGTTTGTGTGTTTTGCTGACCGCTTACACGGGCAAGGCGTGCATTGATACGGTGTTGTTGTTTAGCCATATTGGCTGCGATGCGTGCCGTGCGTGCACTTTCGGCGGTAACAACAGTTTGGACTTGTTTGTTCTCCGGTGTGGCCTCGGCAACAGTCGCTGAAGATTCCTCTGTCGGTCGGTTTTGTACCAATGCCATCAGGTCGTCATGCTCTTCTTGCGCCGGCGCAGCGGCAACAGATTCAACTGCTGGAGTAGGGGCTACATCGTTTGCGGCAACAGTTGGAGCGGTCAAGTCTGCAGGGATGGCTGATTTGGGCGCTTCTGCAACATTTTTAGTAACGGTCTCAGTAGTCGCATGGGTCATGGCTGTAACTGGGGCGGCCACTTCCGCATTTGCAACTTGAGGTTGGGCTTTAGTTTCTGTTACCGCTACTGAAGTAACGTTTTCAGCTTTGCTGCGTGCAATAAAGTCAACCGGTTTGCTGGATTGTGGAACAACAGGTGCAACAATATTGGTCACGGTATTTTGAGCGACTTTAACCGGTTCTACTGCGTTGGAAGCAATAATCGGAGACATGGCCGGCATATTGGATTGGTAAGTATCCGGTGTATTGTCTTTATCGATAAAATTAATGATGTCCTGGCTTTGGCTTGCTGAATTTTTAGCCACCAAAATGCTGCGGCCTTCAGAAACGGCGTTACCGCTCAGGCCGTTGAGGCGTTTGAGTTCGGCTACGCTCATGCCGGTATCGTTGGCAATGGCATTCAGTTTTTTGTTGCCCAAAGAAGTATAAATATCCCAAGACATCAGAGTATCCGGGTTAGCATTGCGGTAGTTCTTTTCAAATGTGGAAACCGCAGCAACCGGCAACAACAGACGACGGTTGTTTTTAGGGATGAATACAGGCGCATTGAAACCCGGGTTGAGTGCCAACAATTCGCTTTCGCTGATGTTTGCAAAGCGAGCGATTGTGCTGTTATCAATAGGTTTGTCGATGCTGATAGATTTGAAATACGGCTGGTTGCTGATTTCGCTGATATTCATGCCGAAGGTTTGCGGATTGGCAACGATATTGCGGACGGCCAAAAGTTTGGGAACGTAATTACGTGTTTCGTTCGGCATACGCAGATTTTCGTATGTCGGTTCCAAACCTTGCGCGCGGGCGCGGTTGACAGCACGTCCGACATTACCTTCGCCCCAGTTGTAAGCGGCAAGCGCCAAAGACCAGTCGCCGAACATACCGTGCAGGTATTGCAGGTAGTTCAATGCGGCATCGGTAGCGGCGTAAATATCGTGGCGGCCGTCATACAAAGGCGTTTTTTCCAAGCCGAAGTGGCGGCCGGTAGCCGGCATAAATTGCCACAGGCCGGATGCACCGACGTGTGATTTGGCTTTGGTTACGAATGCGCTTTCAATGAAAGGCAGCAAAGCGATTTCGGCGGGCATATTGCGTTTTTTAACTTCATTGGCAATATGGTACATATAAGGTTTGCTGCGGGAAATGGTGCGGTCGAAATATGCGCTGTTTGCAGCAAATTTGTTTTCGTGGCGGCGAACCAGTTCTGTGTTGACTTCGTTGATGCGGAAGTCTTTACGCAACGATGCCCATAAGCTGCCGGAGCCGAAGGTTTGTGCTTTGGCTTGGTCGAGCAGGGCGGAGTTGAGGCGCATCATGGCCATGCCGACTTGGTTGGGTGTAGCGTTTTGTGCGTAGGCTGTGGCGGAAACCGCCGACAGGCTTGAAACGGTCAGAGCGATGGTTTTTAGTTTTGCCATAGTAAATAAAGTTATCAAATATATAATAAAATTTCGTCTTTTTGATAGTATCGTTTCAGCATTTAAACGTCAAGTCGAGCAGGGAATTTGCTTGTGTGATGTGGCCGTGGTGTTAAAATTCTGTCACACAAGTCGGGATGCATAGGGGAGCATTTAATGGAAACTTTTTTTATGCAAACGCCAATGGGACAATATCTTGCTCAAAAAGAGGCGGATTTTTTCAGACGGCATTTGCAACATTTGAATGGCCAAGTGGCGGTTCAATTAGGCGCTGTATGGCAGAGGCCGTCTGAAAATATGATTGTGGTGCCGCGCGATGTGCGGATGGATGCTGAAATGTTGGCATTTGAAACGCATTCCGTGGATGTGTTATTGATGCCTCATCTTTTGGAAATTTCATCTGCAGATTTGGTGTTGCAAGAGGCGTTTAGGATATTAAAACCTGAAGGCAGGTTGATTTTGACGGGGTTCAACCCTAAATCTTTGTGGGGATTGAGCTCGTGGTTTGATGGGGAAAAGCTGCCTTTAAAATCTCAATGCTTGGCTCTGGCTGAGTTGAAACGAAAAATTGCGGATATTGGTTTTGAAATAGAATATGGGCAGTTTATGGATTATCTGCCTGCTGTGAATTCGCCTTCTGCTTTGAAGTTTTGGCGGTTTATGGAAAAGGCAGGGGATAGGTGGTGGCCGCAGTGTGCAGCGGTTTATGGGATGGTGTTAACGAAACATTTGATTGGTGTCCATCCTTTGCCTGAATTGGAATCTGCATTTGATGGCAATACGGTTGCTTTAAGTACGGCACGTTTGGCCGAATAGTTTTCAGACGGCCTGTATATTAATGATGAATTTGGAGAAGAACGATGCCTGAATTACCTGAGGTAGAAACGACTTTACGCGGAATCGCGCCGCATATTGATGGCAAAAAGATAGAAAAAGTCATTATTCGCCAGTTTAAATTGAGATGGCCTATTCATCCAAACTTAGCGCAAATTTTGGCCGGCCGCAAAGTTTTGGCATGCAACCGACGTGCGAAGTATTTGATTATTACTTTTGAAACGGGTATTTTACTTATTCATTTGGGTATGTCCGGAAGTTTGCGGATTTTTACCGCCGATGATGAGCGCATCGCCACGCCGGATAAGCATGATCATTTAGATTTTGTATTTGATGACGGCACCGTATTGCGTTATCACGATCCGCGTAAATTTGGTGCGGTATTGTGGTATGAGGGTATTGCCGAGCATCATCCGCTGTTGGAAAAACTGGGGCCGGAGCCGCTCTCGGACGATTTTGATGCAAATTACCTGTATCAGAAATTGAAAACCCAAAAGCGTGCAGTCAAATTAGCGCTGATGGATAATGCGGTGGTGGTTGGTGTTGGCAATATTTATGCGAATGAAAGTCTGTTTAAGGCGGGTATTTCGCCATTGCGTCCGGCGAATAAGCTGAGCAAGAAAGAATGCGCATTATTGGTGAAAACCATTAAAGCGGTTCTGCTGAGGGCAATTGAAACCGGCGGCAGTACGCTGCGAGACTTCGTTAATAGCGATGGAAAAAGCGGCTATTTCCAGCAGGAATATACGGTCTATGGCCGTCATAACGAGCCTTGCGTTCAGTGTGGCGGGTTGATTTTTAAAGAAACTTTGGGGCAGCGTGGAACATTTTATTGTCCAAATTGCCAGAAATAGTTTCAGACGGCCTTAAATGTCAGAGGCCGTCTGAAAATAATGAATACCATACAGAAGAAATTTTATGTCTAAACAAAAAGCTCCTTTTTTTAAACGACTGGGCAGGCTTTGCCGTTTGGCGGCTTGGTTGTTCCGAACCGGTCGGAATTTGCGTGCCATCGATGGCAATAATGCAGAGGAACGCAATCATGCGGTGGTTGTTTTGGGAAAAGGCGCATTGGATGCTTTGGATATTGAATTGGAAATCGGGGTACCGCCTCAAGGAAATGTGAGCGGTACATTGGTAGTGGCCAACCATGTGTCTTGGTTGGATATTTTTGCCATGAGCGCCGTTTATCCGAGCAGTTTTATTGCCAAGCAGGAAATCAGCGGTTGGCCGGTTTTGGGAAAAATGGGTAAAAATGCCGGCACGGTGTTTATCAACCGCAATTCCCGCCGAGATATCGAGCCGATTAATCAGGCGATTTGTGCGGCATTGAAAGCAGGGCAGAATGTCAGCTTCTTCCCTGAAGCGCGCACTTCTTCCGGCTTGGGTATTTTGCCGTTTAAAGCAGCCCTGTTTCAATCGGCTATTGATGCGAAAGCGCCGATTCAGGCGGTAACCTTACGTTATTATGATGACGAAGGACAACGGACGGATTTGCCATCCTATGCGGAGGTAAACCTGTTTCAGTCTTTGTGGCGTATTGTTTCTATGAAGAAAATCCGTATCCGTTTGGATTTCTCGCCTCAATACAAACCGACAGACATGCCGGATAAAGACCGCTATGCTTTGAAGGATATTGCAGAAACAGCCATCGGCGAAATTGTGGCTTCGGATTCGCCTGTTCAGCCCTTACCTAAAAAATAATTTCAGTCAGGTACTTGTTTTATTTCAGATGGCCTTCATTTAGAAGAACAGCTGTTTTCGATTTAATTGAATTGATAGTTTGATGTAATTAATATTATTTGAACTATAAATTATACAAATCGATAGGCCTGCATTAAAATGCAAGCATTGATTCATTTCTCAACCCCGAATTTTTAAGGAGCTTAAAAATGGCTTTGCAAGATCGTACCGGTCAAAAAGTACCTTCCGTAGTATTCCGCACTCGCGTTGGTGACACTTGGAAAGATGTTTCTACTGATGATTTGTTCAAAGGCAAAAAAGTAGTCGTGTTCTCTCTGCCTGGCGCATTTACTCCAACTTGCTCTTCTTCTCACCTGCCACGCTACAACGAATTGTTTGGCGCGTTCAAAGAAAACGGTGTTGACGCAATCTACTGCGTATCTGTAAACGACACTTTCGTAATGAACGCTTGGGCTGCTGAAGAAGAAGCTGACAACATCTACATGATTCCTGATGGTAACGCTGAATTCACTGAAGGCATGGGCATGTTGGTTGGCAAAGAAGACTTGGGCTTCGGCAAACGCTCTTGGCGTTACTCCATGCTGGTTAACGACGGCGTGATTGAAAAAATGTTTATCGAACCCGAAGAACCAGGCGATCCTTTCAAAGTGTCTGACGCTGACACTATGTTGAAATACATTGCTCCTGACTGGAAAGCTCAAGAGTCTGTTGCCATCTTCACTAAACCTGGCTGCCAGTTCTGTGCTAAAGCTAAAAAAACGCTGCAAGACAAAGGCTTGTCTTATGAAGAAATCGTATTGGGCAAAGATGCAACTGTTACTTCCGTACGCGCTATTACCGGCAAGATGACTGCTCCTCAAGTATTCATCGGCGGCAAATATATCGGCGGCAGCGAAGACTTGGAAGCTTACTTGGCTAAAAACTAATTGCCTGTATGCTTGAGACGGCTTGAAAAGGCCGTCTGAAAGACCAAATATAGAGTTATTCAGACGACGTTTGCAAATCGGCGTTCTGAATAACTCTATATTTACAAGTAGAATTTGAGATTATTGTTTTAAATCGATATTTAGATATTGGCTATTGATTTTTAAATTTTGATAGTTTATGAAGTTTAGGCCGTCTGAAAACGGATAACCTGATGGCAATATCGGTTTGGATATAGACAGTAAGGATAAAATATGAAAAAACTTCAAGCAGATGTGGTAGTACTGGGTGGCGGTACAGCCGGTATGGGTGCATTTCGCAATGCCCGACTTCATACAGACAATGTTTACCTGATTGAAAACAATGTATTCGGAACAACTTGTGCGCGTGTCGGCTGTATGCCGTCCAAATTGCTGATTGCGGCTGCGGAAGCGCGCCATCATGCTCTGCATACCGATCCGTTTGGCGTGCATTTGGATAAAGACAGCGTAACGGTAAACGGCGAAGAAGTCATGCACCGCGTGAAGTCCGAACGCGACCGTTTTGTCGGTTTTGTAGTCAGCGATGTAGAAGAGTGGCCTGCCGACAAGCGCATTATGGGTACGGCAAAATTTGTTGACGAACACACCGTCCAAATCGATGACCACACTCAAATCACTGCAAAAAGTTTTGTGATTGCTACCGGTTCGCGCCCTGTGATTTTCCCTCAGTGGGAAGTTTTGGGCGATCGCTTGATTGTTAATGATGATGTTTTCTCTTGGGATACCCTGCCTAAGAGTGTGGCCGTATTCGGCCCTGGCGTAATCGGCTTAGAGTTGGGTCAGGCTTTGCACCGTTTGGGCGTGAAAGTTGAAATTTTTGGCGTAGCAGGCGCGATTGGCGGTATTTCCGACCCTGTTGTCGCTGAAGAAGCCAAAACTGTTTTTGGTGAAGAGTTGACTTTGCATTTGGATGCCAAAACCGAAGTCAAATTGGACGCAGAAGGCAATGTTGAAGTTCATTGGGAACAAGATGGCGAAAAAGGTGTATTCCATGCCGAATATGTTTTAGCTGCCGCCGGTCGCCGTCCGAATGTGGACAATATCGGTTTGGAAAACCTGACTATCGAGAAAGATGCGCGTGGCGTGCCTGTTGCTGATCCGCTGACCATGCAAACCAGCATTCCGCACATCTTCATTGCAGGCGATGCGTCTAATCAATTGCCTCTGCTGCACGAAGCTTCCGACCAAGGCAAAATTGCCGGCCACAATGCCGCTATTTTCCCGAATATTGAGGGCGGTTTGCGCCGCAGCGTAATCGGCGTGGTATTTACCAGTCCTCAAATTGCCACTATCGGTTTGAAATACGCGCAAGTTGCAGCGAAATATCAACCTGACGAGTTTGTAATCGGCGAAGTTTCCTTCCGAAACCAAGGCCGCAGCCGCGTTATGTTGGTAAACAAAGGTCACATGCGTTTGTATGCTGAGAAAGCGACCGGCCGTTTCATTGGTGCGGAAGTTGTCGGCCCTGCTGCCGAACATTTGGCACACTTGATGGCTTGGGCGCATCAAATGAAGATGACGATTCCGCAAATGCTGGATATGCCGTTCTACCATCCGGTTATCGAGGAAGGTCTGCGTACTGCATTGCGTGATGCTGATGCAAAATTGAAACAGGCTTGATTATTTGATGGAATAAAGGCCGTCTGAAACTCGTAGTGAGGTTTCAGACGGCCTTTATTATACTTTGAAGCTTTTACTTTTAAATCAATTCTAAATCCGGGCCGGCATTTTGTGCGCGACGGCTTCGTAATTGAATGTCTAGGCGCAAATCGTGGGCGGAGTCGGCATTTTTAATAGCGTCTTGATAGCTGATATCGCCGTTTTCATACAAATCATATAAGGCTTGGTCAAAAGTAATCATGCCCATGCCAGTTGATTTTTTCATCATTTCTTTGATGTTATGGACTTCGCCTTTTCGAATCAAGTCGGCAATAATGGGCGAATTGAGCAAAACCTCGACAGCCGCTACGCGTCCCCGTCCGCCTTCACGGGGAATCAGGCGTTGCGAAATAAAGGCTTGTAGGTTGAGCGATAAATCGGTTAGCAACTGGTTACGGCGCTCTTCGGGGAAGAAGTTGATGATGCGGTCCAGCGCTTGGTTGGTACTGTTGGCGTGCAGTGTCGCCATACACAAATGGCCGGTTTCCGCGAAGGAAATGGCGTAGTCCATGGTCTCGCGGTCTCGGATTTCACCAATCAGAATGACATCTGGCGCTTGGCGCAGGGTATTTTTCAATGCAATCGGCCAATTTTCGGTATCTACACCGATTTCGCGTTGGGTAATGATGCAGTTTTTGTGTTGGTGAATAAACTCAATCGGGTCTTCGATGGTAATAATATGGTCGAAGCTGTTTTCGTTTCGATAGTCGATAAGGGAGGCGAGGGAAGTGGACTTGCCCGAACCTGTACCGCCGACAAAAATAACCAGACCGCGTTTTCTGAGGGCGATGTCTTTTAGAATCGGGGGCAGATTGAGCGTTTCAAATTTAGGGATATTGCTGGTAATGGAGCGGAACACTAATGCAGTTGCGCCGCGTTGAACCATTGCATTGACACGGAAGCGGCTGGTATCGGGCAAGCTGATGGCGAAGTTGCATTCGTTGGTGGAAGAAAATTCTTCGATTTGTTTGGAAGACATAATCGAAAAAGCGATTTCCATACATTTTTCAGCACTCAGCGGCTCATCGCTCAGTCGTGTGATTTTGCCATCCACTTTCATGGCAGGCGGGAAATTGGTGGTAATGAAAAGGTCGGAGCCTTTGTATTTGTTCATATGGCGTAGCCAAGCGAACAATTCTTCTTTTGCGCCCGGAGTATTTTCGTCAAACATAAGAATTTAGATATTTAAAATAGAGTTATTTTATTGAGAATAATTATAACAGAAGCAATCATTATTTGCTGTTTTGCCCGCTAGAGCGGCAATCTGTTTTAAATTGAGTGTCGTGTTGGGAATATAGCAGATTTTTCAGTATCCCTGTGATTTTAAATTCTGCTGTTATAATGTTGCTCGATTAGTGAATGGAAAGGTAACGAGATGTCAGTACAAACAATTGCCGTGGTCGGCGCAATGGAACAGGAAATCGAGCTTTTGCGTGAAAGTATGGCCAATGTCAAGCATGTGTCCTTCGGTAAATTCTCGGCATATGAAGGCGAATTGGCCAGAAAACGCATGGTATTGGTTTTGAGCGGTATCGGTAAGGTCAATGCGGCGGTTTCGACTTCTTGGGTCATTCATCAGTTTGCACCAGATTGCGTCATCAATACCGGCAGTGCAGGTGGTTTGGGCAAGGGTCTGAAGGTTGGTGATGTGGTCATCGGCGAAACTGTGGCGCATCATGATGTTGACGTAACGGCTTTTGGTTATGTTTGGGGGCAAGTGCCGCAACTTCCTGCTGTGTTCGCATCGGATGAAAACCTGATTCGTCAAGCAGAAAAGGCGGCGCAAGTGTTTGAGGGTGCGGCTGTAACTCAAGGCTTGATTGTTAGTGGCGACCGTTTTGTACACAGCAGCGAAGGTGTCGCGGAAATCCGCAGCCATTTTCCTGACGTAAAAGCAGTGGAAATGGAAGCCGCGGCGATTGCGCAGACTTGTCACCAGTTGGAAGTGCCGTTTGTGATTATTCGCGCCGTCTCCGATTCGGCAGATGAGAAAGCGGACATCAGCTTTGAAGAGTTTTTGAAAACGGCGGCCGTCAGCTCGGCGAAGATGGTGACCGAGATTGTCAAATCGCTATAAAATCATGCAAAAGCGTTGAATTTCCGTTAGAATACGGAACGATTCAACCTTATTCTAAGGCCGTCTGAAAACCGAATCCCTGTTTTTTCAGACGGCCTTTCAGCCTTTAATTGCATTTATCTTAATAACAATATGAAAAACATACGGAATTTCTCCATTATTGCCCACATCGACCACGGCAAATCGACGCTTGCCGACCGTTTTATCCAATACTGCGGCGGTTTGGATTTGCGCGAAATGAGTACGCAGGTGCTCGACTCCATGGACATCGAAAAAGAGCGCGGCATTACCATTAAAGCGCAAACCGCCGCGCTCAACTATAAAGCACGCGACGGGCAGGTGTATCAGCTCAACCTGATTGATACTCCGGGACACGTCGACTTTTCTTACGAAGTCTCCCGTTCGCTGTCTGCCTGCGAAGGCGCGCTTTTGGTGGTCGATGCGTCTCAAGGTGTAGAAGCGCAAACCGTGGCTAACTGCTATACCGCGATTGATTTGGGCGTGGAGGTTGTGCCTGTTTTGAACAAAATCGACTTGCCTGCTGCAGAACCCGAGCGCGTGGAGCAGGAAATTGAAGATATCATCGGCATTGATGCCGTTGGTGCGGTACAGTGTTCTGCCAAAAGCGGCATTGGTGTGGAAGACGTTTTGGAAGAAATCGTTGCCAAAATCCCTGCGCCGACCGGCGATGAAAATGCACCGTTGCAAGCGGTTATTGTCGATTCATGGTTTGACAACTATGTCGGCGTGGTTATGCTGATTCGTGTGAAAAACGGCACCATCAAGCTGAAAGACAAAGTGCGCTTTATGAGCACTAAGGCGGAAACGCAGGTTGAGCAGCTGGGTGTATTCACGCCGAAATCGGTTCAAAAACAAGAACTCAAAGCCGGCGAAGTGGGCTTTTTGATTACCGGCGTAAAAGAATTGGGTCAGGCGAAGGTCGGCGATACGGTTACTTTGGTTGCCAACCCTGCCTCTGAGCCGCTGCCCGGCTTCCAAGAAGTACAAAGCCAAGTATTTGCAGGCCTCTATCCTGTGGAAAGCCATGATTACGAAGCTTTGCGCGATGCTTTGGAAAAATTGCAGCTTAACGATGCTTCGTTGAAATTTGAGCCTGAGGTTTCACAAGCATTGGGCTTCGGCTTCCGTTGCGGCTTCTTGGGCCTGTTACACTTGGAAATCGTTCAGGAACGTTTGGAGCGCGAGTTCGACATGGACTTGATTACCACTGCGCCAACAGTGGTTTATGAAGTCGTGTTGAAAAACGGCGAGAAAATCGAAGTTGAAAACCCGTCCAAACTGCCTGAAATCAGCACCATCGAAACCATTCTTGAGCCGATTATCACTGCGACCATTCTTGTGCCGCAGGAATATGTCGGTAATGTTATGACTTTGTGTAACCAAAAGCGCGGCGTTCAGGTCAATATGCAATACATGGGCCGCCAAGTCATGCTGACTTATGATTTGCCGATGAACGAAGTCGTAATGGATTTCTTTGACAAGCTTAAATCGACTTCACGCGGTTATGCTTCGTTGGACTACCATTTCAAAGAGTTTCAACCGTCTGATTTGATTAAGCTCGACATTATGGTCAACGGCGAAAAAGTCGATGCATTGAGCCTGATTGTGCACCGTCAAAGCGCCGTTCACCGCGGTCGCGAGCTGGCATCGAAAATGCGCGAACTGATTCCGCGCCAAATGTTCGACATCGCCGTCCAAGCCGCCATCGGCAGCCAGATTATCGCCCGTGAAAACGTCAAAGCACTGCGTAAAAACGTTTTGGCGAAATGTTACGGCGGCGATATTACGCGTAAGAAAAAACTTCTTGAAAAACAAAAAGCAGGTAAGCGCCGCATGAAACAAGTGGGCAATGTGGAAATCCCGCAAAGCGCATTCTTGGCGATTCTGCAAGTGAGTGATAAATAATGAGTATAAATCTGACTTTAGGCGCAATCGTTGTACTGCTGGCCGGCTTGGTTCTCAACTTCAAAAGCAGCAAAGAGCGTCAGGAAAACGGCGAATGGAGCTCCGGCCTGCAATGGAGTTATCTCCTGTGCATGGTCGGCGTATTTGGTATTTTGTCCGAATTTATGAGCTTTACCGCCGTATTGCTGGTGTTTGTCGTGTTCACCGGTATTGTTTGGGCAATCCATAAAGGCCGTCTGAAAAAAAGTGAAACCGGCGAAGACAATGCACATTTTACCGACTACATGGGCGGCTTTTTTCCCATCATCTTGGTTATCTTTGTATTGCGCAGCTTTATTGCTGAGCCGTTCCAAATTCCGTCCAGTTCCATGCGTCCAGGCTTGGTCAAAGGCGATTTTATCTTGGTGAACAAATTCTCTTACGGTATCCGCCTGCCGATTTTGAATAAGGTCGTTATCCCAGTCGGCAACATTGCCCGAGGCGATGTCGTGGTGTTCAATTATCCGCTTCAGCCAGAGATGAATTACATCAAACGTATCGTTGGTATTCCGGGCGACGTTGTGGAATACCGTGATAAGGTTTTGACTGTTAACGGTGAAATTATTCCCGAAAAACCCAACGGTAATTATCAATACGCAGATGATACCGATCCGTCTATGATTCATACGCTTGAGCGTTTTCAGACGGCCTTAAACGGCAAAAACTTTGACGTTGTCAAAGAGGCCGGTCAGCCTTCCGTATCCATTGCTGTATTGAACAAATATACTTCCGAAGTAATGCCTGAAAGCAATTACTCGCTTGAAACAAGCGGTTTGGAAAATTGCGAATACGCAGAAGACGGCAATGGTTTTATCTGTAAAGTTCCCGAAGGCCGTTATTTCGCGATGGGCGACAACCGCGACAACAGCGCCGATTCTCGTTACTGGGGATTTGTCGATGACAAGTTGATTGTCGGTAAAGCCTTCTTTGTTTGGATGAACTTTGGCGAACTCAGCCGTATCGGTACCAGTATTAAATAAGCAATAACAGATGAAAAGGCCGTCTGAAATTTTTCAGACGGCCTTTTTGGTATCTATTTTTTGTCTTTTAACGAACCTAAATAAATCGCCAATAAAGTCAAAGTAGCGCCGCTCCATTGGACGGCGTTAATCGGTTTATCTAGCCAGAAATAATCGATCAACATGGCGGCAACTGGTTCGGAGAGCAGTAGTAGGCCGGTCAGTGACAAGGATAAAAGCGGGATGGTGTAAGCAATCAATGCCCAAGCAAAGCATTGCATAACGATGCCGTAGATGGAGACTAGAATCACATCGTTTAAAGTTTTGGGGTAAAGATGGGCGGCATCGAATAGCAGAGATGGGATGACCAGCGCCATTGCGCCGCCAAAGCTTAAAATCATCATCAGTGGAAACAAACCGACTTTTTCCTGTTCATGGGTTTTGCGTACGAAAACCATAGACAGGGCCAGCATAGCACCGGACACTACGCCGCTGACAAATCCCCATGCGGCATTGTTGTTATGACCGAATTCTGGGCTGCCGATTAAGGCTACGCCTATGGTAGCCAATATCAAACTTAAAATTTGCAGGGCGCTTAGACGTTCCGAATAAAAGAAGAAGCCGATGGCGGCTAAAAAGAAAATCTGCAGGCTGTTGAGCAAGGTGGAAATGCCGGGGCCTACGGCGTGAATGCTTTCATGCCACAGAGCGAGGTCGAATGCGAGGAAAACGCCGGATAAGACTGCGTAGCCAACTGTTTTTCTTTTCGTGGGCATTTTTTGTCTGAAAAAACGCCCGAGCAGGAAGAATATAGGGGCGGCGATCAGCAAGCGCCAGAATGCGATGGCGTAAGAGCCGACATCGACAAATTTGACGATCAAACTGCCCAAGCCGAAGACGACGCAGCCGACGACTAGCAGGGGCGCTGCATAATTTCCTGAACGTGTGTTCATCGGCTTCTCCAAGAATTAAATGAAGACGATTATTCCATAAAAGACAGATGAGGCGTTAATGATAAATAGTGGTAAGCCAAGATAAAGGGTTTATGATGAAAGGCCGTCTGAAAACTGTTTCAGACGGCCGTTTGATGATTTTCTGGCTTGATTTCGTATTGTTGTAGTATAAAATCGTTTTACGCCGTGTTTTCAGACGGCCTGATCAGTTTTGGTTTTGAGAAAAGGATTATTGGAAATGGCAAACCCTATTCGTGCGTTTTTGGATTATGTGCCGTCGGTTGATGAGTCTTGTTTTGTAGATGAGACTTCGGTAGTGATTGGCGAAGTGTCGCTGGCGGAAGATGTATCGATTTGGCCTTATGCTGTATTGCGCGGCGATGTGAACAGTATCTCTATCGGTAAGCGCAGCAATGTGCAGGATGGCAGCGTTTTGCATGTGTCGCATAAGAATGCGGCGAAGCCTGACGGTTCGCCCCTGATTATCGGCGATGATGTGACGATTGGGCATAAGGTCATGCTGCATGGCTGCCGAATTGGAAATCGTGTTTTGGTGGGCATGGGTTCAATTATTTTGGACGATACGGTTGTCGAAGATGATGTGATGATAGGCGCGGGCAGTTTGGTGCCGCCGCGCAAGCGTTTGGAAAGCGGTTTTTTATACGTCGGTTCGCCTGTGAGACAAGTGCGTCCGCTGACGGATGAGGAAAAGGCATTTTTGACGTATTCCTCTGCGCATTATGTTCGCCTGTCCGGACAGCATAAAATTTCAAAATAAGGAAAACCAATACAATGAACGCAATTTATCTGGCTTCGGGCAGTCCGCGCCGTCGTGAGATTTTGGAGAATTTGGGTTTCACGGTACACCGCCTCCCAGCGGATATTGATGAAACCCCAAAAGAAGGCGAAGCTGCGGTAGAGTATGTGCGCCGTATGGCCTGCGAGAAAAATCAGGCGGCGGTGGCGCAATGGTTTGCTGCTCATGATCAAGAGCCTGAGTTTGCTGTATTGACGGCGGATACGACGGTGGCGGATGGTGCGGCTATTTTGGGTAAACC
The DNA here is from genome assembly GCF_041433255.1 of Neisseria sp. 20925_1_37. Lineage (NCBI taxonomy): Bacteria > Pseudomonadati > Pseudomonadota > Betaproteobacteria > Neisseriales > Neisseriaceae > Neisseria > Neisseria sp. 20925_1_37. The sequence goes on from NZ_JAPWBC010000002.1 coordinate 94,176, forward strand.
GGAGTCCGAGGTGGATGCGGTCGATATGCTGGAACGCTTGTCCGGACGGGCGCATAAAGTGCTGACGGCTGTATGCGTTTACTGGCAAGGCGTGCGCCATGATGTGGTGCAGACGAGCGAAGTGCGCTTTAAGACGTTGACGGCTGAGGAAGTCGCAGCCTATGTTGCCAGCGGCGAGCCGATGGATAAAGCCGGTGCGTATGGGATTCAGGGCTTGGGTGGTGTATTTGTCGAGCATTTGCAGGGCAGTTTTACGGGCGTGATGGGTTTGCCGGTTTATGAGACCGCGCAACTACTGAAATCTTTGGGTTTGGAAGCGCCGCCGTTTGCTTAAAATTAGGCAAATGCCGTCTGAAAGCGTGCCGACAAAAACGCCTGTTTCAGTTACAATACTGCCTTAAACAGCTTGCTTGAAGAAAGATATGAAAGAACATAAGGCCCGGAAACGCTTCGGGCAGAATTTTTTGCAGGATACACGGATTATTAGCAATATTGTCAACGCGGTCAGACCGCAGCCCGATGATATCGTGATTGAAATCGGCCCGGGCTTGGCAGCCATTACCGAGCCTTTGGCGAAAAAACTCAACTGCCTGCATGTCTGCGAAATCGACCGCGACATCGTACGCCGTCTGAAAACCTTACCGTTCGCAGATAAATTGGTGATACACGAAGGCGATGTATTGCAGTTTGATTTCAACAGCATTGAAGGCAAGAAAAAAATTGTCGGCAACCTGCCGTACAATATTTCCACGCCACTTTTGTTCCGATTGAGCGAAGTGGCAGACGATGTGATTGATATGCACTTTATGCTACAGAAAGAAGTGGTCGAACGCATGGTGGCGCAGCCGAAAACCAACGACTATGGCCGTCTGGGCGTAATGCTGCAATATTTCTTCGATATGGAAATGTTGATTGAAGTACCGCCTGAATCCTTTGATCCTGCGCCGAAAGTAGATTCGGCCGTCGTGCGCATGATTCCGGTGAAATATCGCATCGGTAAAGCGGAAGATTTTGAACATTTTGCCAAACTGGTGAAACTGGCTTTCCATCAACGCCGCAAAACCATACGCAATAATTTGAAGGAACTTGCCGGCGATGATGATTTGCAGGCAGTCGGCATTAATCCGCAGGATAGGGCAGAACATATTGCCGCTGAGAAATATGTGGAATTGAGCAATTATCTGGTTCAAAAGGCCGTCTGAAACAGTGATGGAAATTTTTAAGCAACCTCCTATTCAATGGGGGTTTCTGGGTGATTCATATTTGTGGCGCGAGTTGGCGCAGTATTTTTCCAATAAAGACATGCCGCCTGAGCGGCACCGTTTTGAAGCGGCAATTATCGGCGCAGTTTGGGTATTGACTGGACATCGTCTCGATAGGGAAGAGCAATTTAAAGTCAATCGGTACAATCAAGGCGGAATCTCCGGCGGCATAGTCAGTTGCCGCTTTTGGCTGGAAACTGTCATTCCTTTGCTTTGGCAGCAGCAAACGCAACTCAAGCCCCGAAAATTTTGGCAGTTTGGAAAGAAATAATGATTAAATTCAAAAATGTACACAAACATTTTAAAGATTTGCACGTTATCAACGGCGTGAATCTGGAAGTCAAACAAGGCGAAGTGGTCGTTGTATGCGGTCCTTCAGGCAGTGGCAAATCGACGCTGATTCGTACGGTAAACCAACTCGAGCGCATTGAAAGCGGCGAGATTTGGGTGGACGGCATCAATGTTGCTGATCCGAAAACTGATTTGAACAAAGTGCGCGAAGAAGTGGGCTTTGTGTTCCAAGGGTTCAATCTGTATCCGCATTTGACTGTCTTGGAAAATATTATTCTTTCTCCGATGAAAGTGAAAAACCAAAGCCGTGAAGAAGCAGAAAAGAAAGCGATGGAGCTTTTGGAACGCGTCGGCTTGGCGCATAAAAAAGACGCGCTGCCCGGTCAGCTTTCCGGCGGTCAACAGCAGCGTGTCGCGATTGCACGCGGTTTGGCGATGGAGCCGCGCGTGATGTTGTTTGACGAGCCGACTTCCGCGCTTGACCCTGAAATGGTCGGCGAAGTATTGAAAGTGATGAAAGACTTGGCGGAAAGCGGCATGACCATGATGTGTGTAACCCATGAAATGGGTTTTGCGCGCGAAGTCGCCGACCGTGTGATTTTTGTCGATAAAGGCCAGATTTTGGAAGACGAAACGCCGGAAGAATTTTTTACCAATCCGAAACATGAGCGTGCCAAACAATTCCTGCAACAGGTGATGACACATTAAACTCGGGCCGTCTGAAATTTCAGACGGCATGATCGGTTTGAATGATTTTGAAAGTTGAAAATAATGTATTTTGTTGACCGTACTGCTGTTGTGCTGAAGCCGACTGCCCGTTTTTTGGAATGGCTGAAATCCGCCGATGAAAATATGCCCGACCTAACTGTCGAGCAACTGCGCACCAACTGTTCTGTATTCCTTGTGCCGCAATTTGACGAACCCGAGTCCGTCATTTCTTATTTTGACGAACGCTACCAGCAGATTTTTGAAGCTGAATTGGCAGGCTGGGATATCGATAAAAGCAAATGGCCGCAAGACATGAGCTTGAAGGCTTTTTGGGAATTTTTCGATACCGAAATCCACGATATGGTTTTGGATATGGAAGAGGCGGAATTGAACATTACGCCTGTTTTCGACAATATGATGTAAAGCCGTGAGAAGTTTTCAGACGGCCTTAAAGCCTTCGCGTTCTTTGAAAATTCTGATTGTCTTCTTACACCTTTCGGCGTTGGCCTTATGCCTTGCCGAGTTTTACGGCTGGATGATGTGGCTGGGTTTGGCGGCGTTGGCCGGCAGTTTTGCCTATGCTTGGCGCAGCGTTAATTTTCAGACTCAAAATGCGGTCAGAAAAATTATCATCGACCGCCAATACCGTGCGACGGTTTACTTGAATGGCGAAGAAGAGGGTAGAAGCGCGGTTTTGCAAGACAGCAGTATGTTGACGGTTTATGCTTTGTTTTTGCAATGGAATGTTGACGGAAAAATAGTCAAACACTGCATCTTGCCCGATATGGCCGACCGTGATGCATACCGCCGTCTGAAAGTGTGGGCGCGCTGGTGCCGTGAAAAAGAAGACAAAGCAGAACTTGCGGCAGATATGGATTAAACGGCTGTTTCAGACGGCCTTTTGAAGCGATAAATACAATGAAAACATTACAAGACTGGCTTTCTCATTTGGAGACTGCCCATAGTTCCGGCCTTATCGATATGGGCTTGGAACGCGTGGGAGAAGTGAAAAAACGCATGAATTTGGTGCCGCAATGCCCTGTCGTCGTGGTAGCGGGTACCAATGGCAAAGGCTCTGTATGCGCTTATTTGTCGCATATTTATAAAGAAGCCGGTTTTAAAGTCGGTACGCTGACCAGTCCTCATCTTCTGCGTTACAACGAACGAATCGCCATCAACACTCAGCCGGTTTCAGATGAATTGATTGTTTCCTCATTTGAGCGTATCGAAGCGGCGCGCGGCGAAATTTCGCTGACGTATTTTGAGTTTAATGCTTTGGCGGCCGTCGATATTTTCATGCGTGAAAATGTGGACGTAATGATTTTGGAAGTTGGTTTGGGCGGACGATTGGATGCTGTGAACGTATTCGATGGCGACTGCTCGGTTGTTACCAGCGTGGATTTGGACCATCAGGCATTTTTGGGCGATACTGTCGAGCAGGTCGGTTTTGAAAAAGCCGGAGTGTTCCGTAGCGGCAAACCTGCCGTATGCGGTCAGAATCCTGCGCCTGAATCATTGGTCAAACACGCAGAAGAAATTGGCGCAAAACTGTTGATGGTTCAGCGAGATTTTGATTTTGCGTCAATGGAAAGCGTACAGTGGAACTACCGCTTCCATCCGCAATCTTCAGACGGCCAAAGCCGTAACCGCAATTCCTTGCCGTTTCCTGCTTTGCGCGGTGCCTATCAGTTGTCTAATGCCGCATGTGCATTGACTGTGTTGGAATGTTTGAACGAACAATTGCCGGTTGATATCGGCGCGATTAAACGCGGTTTGCTGTTGGTTGAGAATCCTGGACGTTTTCAAGTTTTGCCCGGCCGTCCGCTGGTGGTTTTGGATGTCGGCCACAATCCGCACGCAGCCCGTGCTTTGCGCCGCAGTCTGATTAACCTTGCCTTTGCCCAAAAACGTACTGCTGTATTCAGTATGTTGTCCGACAAAGATATTGATGGCGTGCTGGAAATCGTTAAAGATCAGTTTGACGAGTGGAACATCGCGCCTTTAGATGTACCGCGCGGCATGACGATAGAGGCTTTGCAGGCCAAACTGACTGAACACGGCATCGACAATGTAAATGTTTTTGAAACTGTCGCTGCTGCCTACCGCGCTGCTTTGGCTAAAGCAACCGAAAATGATAGAATCGTTGTTTTCGGCTCATTCCATACTGTTGCCGATGTAATGGCTGTTTTGAAAGAACACTAACGAGGAAATTATCATGTCCGACAATAAACAAAAAGAAACTCCAAACGGATACGATTTAGACGGTTACGAACAACTCAAACGTCGCAACCGCCGTCGCTTGGTCTTGGCCTCCGGCTTGGTAGTGGCATCGGGTATGCTGTTCGGTCTGGCGCTGACTTCCGGCGACGATAAAAATTCACCGTTTAAAGAAGCGCCTGTCGGTCAGACTCAAGTCAAAACGGCGGATGAGCCCAGCAAGGCTGTTGTCCTAGAGCCGAATAAAGAGGATGTTGCGATGGCTGAAGAGGCAGCCCGTCATGCGGATGCCGAAGCACCAAATAAACCGCAAAATGCAGGCGACGAAGAAGACAATGCGCCGGTTGAAGTATTGAAGCCAAACCGTGAATCTGCTCCCGAAGATGTTGGCGAGCCGTTGGTTTTGATCAACGATACTTTGGATGACGGCAATATTAAAGGCTTGGAAGAGTCCGAACGTATTCAACGAGCCGAGGCTGCCAAACGCGAAGCTGCCGAACGCCGAGCCGAAGAACGCCGCCAACGTCAGGCTGAACAACGTGCTGCTGCCCGTAAAACACAAGCCCAACAGGAAACTGCCGAGAAAGAAAACGCATTGGCAGCTAAAAAACGCGTACTTCAAGCGCGTGCTGAAAAAGCAGAGCGTGAAGCCGCTGCCGAACGCAATAAATTGGCACAATTGGAAAAAGCAGAGAAAGCCATTGCCGAGCGTAAATCTGCCAAAAACAGCAAAGACAGCGTAAAAGACAAGGCCGAACCTGCCAAGAAAGCAGAAGCCAAAGTTGAAAAACCAAAAAATGAAAAAGCTAAACCAGAAACGGCCAAAGCAGAAAAAGCCGATAAGGTAAAAACTGCCGAGAAGCCGTCTGAAAAAGCCAAGCCTAAAGCTGAAAAAGAAACAGCAGAAGCCAAGCCTGCGAAAAAGGCAGCTATTCAGGCAGGTTATGCTGAAAAAGAACGCGCACAAAGCCTGCAACGTAAAATGAAAGCGGCAGGCATCGATTCGACCATTACTGAAGTGATGACCGATAAAGGTAAGGTGTATCGCGTGAAATCAGCCAGTTATAAAAATGCACGCGATGCAGAGCGCGATTTGAACAAATTGCGTGTACATGGCATTGCCGGTCAGGTGACCAGTGAGTAATCTGCCTGTTGCCGATTTGTTGGCTGCCGCCGTCATCGTCATCTGCATCATTATCTCGTTGACACGGGGTATTATTGCCGAAGCAGGGGCGATGGTGGCCTGGGTGGTATCGTTTATTGCAGCCAGAACGCTCGCCGTGCCGTTTGCCGATGTGGTCTTTAAATCGGTTGAGCCGCATTCCTTGGCGGTTACGATGGGTTTTGCCGCTGTGTTTTTTCTGGCATGGCTGTTGCAGAAACTGGCACGATCGCTGTTGAGCAGTTTGATGTCTGCCGTTGGTTTAGGAAGCATCAATCGTTTGCTCGGCGGCGTATTTGGTGCAGTGAAAGGTGTGATTTTGGTGACACTGGCAGTGATGGTTTTTTCACACACTGATTTGCCGAAAACGGAAGAGTGGCAAAGGTCACACACAATTCCATATTTTGAATCACTTGCCGATGCTGCGATGCCTTATCTGCCAGGGAAAGATACCGCAATGCCGCATCTTTCGGGTAAAGCAGTTGAAGTAGAAGAATTGGATGATTGAGTTTGACGGATTCAGACGGCCTATGGGTCGTCTGAATCCGTTTTTATTTGCGTAAATTTAACATCATATTGTCAACAATCTGAGCAAACTCATCTAAATTATTTTATAATGACGGCTTACCCATTTAATCTTCAAACTCGGAGAAGCACGATATGTGTGGTGTATTAGGTTTGGTTAGTCATGAGCCGGTCAATCAGATGTTGTATGATGGTTTGCAGATGTTGCAACACCGTGGACAGGACGCAGCAGGTATTGTTACCGCCGAAGGCAATATATTTCATATGCACAAGGGAAAAGGCATGGTGCGCGAAGTGTTCCGTACCCGTAATATGCGCGACTTGGTCGGTAATGCAGGCATTGCACATGTCCGCTATCCGACTGCAGGCAATGCGGGCAGCAGCGCAGAAGCCCAGCCGTTTTATGTCAGCTCCCCATTCGGCATTGTTTTGGCACACAATGGTAATCTGACCAATACTGAAGAGCTGTATGAAAACGTATGCAACAAACACCTGCGCCACGTTAATACCAGCTCCGATTCCGAAGTATTACTCAATGTATTCGCGCATGAATTGCGCCGCGAAGTCTCTAAAAGTACAGCCCCTTATCAACTCACCATCGACAATATTTTCAACGCCGTTTCCGAAGTACACCGCTTGGTGCGTGGCGCATACGGTGTCGTAGCCATGATTGCAGGATACGGCATGCTGGCTTTCCGAGATCCTTTCGGTATCCGTCCGTTGGTTTTGGGTTCGCAAATTGACGAATCCGGCAAAAAATCTTATGCTGTTGCCTCCGAATCCGTTGCCTTTAATGCACTTGCCTATGATTTGGAACGCGATATCCAGCCGGGCGAAGCCGTATTTATTGGTTTTGACGGCACGATTATTTCCCGTCAATGCAGCGATAAAGCCAAATTAAGCCCTTGTCTTTTTGAATATGTTTATTTTGCCCGCCCAGACTCCGTCATCGATGGCGTTTCCGTTTATCAGTCCCGTATGGATATGGGCGTATCTTTGGCAGAAAAAATCAAACGCGAGCTGCCTGTCGATGATATCGATGTCGTGATGCCGATTCCTGATACCAGCCGACCCAGCTCGATGGAGCTTGCTGTTCATCTCGAAAAACCTTACCGCGAAGGTCTGATTAAAAACCGCTACATTGGCCGCACCTTTATTATGCCCGGCCAAGCAACACGCAAAAAATCAGTACGCCAAAAACTCAGCCCGATGGAAACCGAGTTTAACGGCAAAAGCGTTTTATTGGTGGATGATTCCATCGTACGCGGTACGACCAGCCGTGAAATCGTCGAAATGGTACGCGCGGCAGGTGCACGCAAAGTCTATATCGCTTCTGCCGCTCCAGAAGTGCGCTATCCGAATGTGTACGGCATCGATATGCCGACTCGTGAAGAACTGATTGCAAACGGCCGCAGCGCGGCAGAAATCGCAGCCGAAATTGGCGCGGACGGTATCGTCTTCCAAAACTTAGAAGACTTGGAGGCAGTAGTCAAAGCGCTCAATCCAAAAATCGAATCCTTTGATTCTTCATGCTTCAACGGTGTTTATCAAACCGGCGATATCGACGAAGCATACCTAAACCGCCTCTCCGCCGAAAAATCAGGTTGCGGCGGCTTGAAAGTACATCCAAGCAAAATGGAACACAGCATTAGTATCAGCGATAGCGATGATGAAGAATAAAGTAAATTGACTTACAATAAAGGCCGTCTGAAAATTAACGTTCAGACGGCCTTTAATTATGTTTTAAACACATCATGAGTACCGAAACCAAAAATTACATCACGCCTACCGGCTGGCAGGCATTGAAAGACGAACTTTATCACCTGGTCAACAAAGAACGCCCGGAAATCGTCCAAATCGTTAACTGGGCGGCAAGCAATGGAGACCGCAGCGAAAATGGCGACTATCTTTACGGCAAACGCCGTATGCGCGAAATCGACCGCCGTATCCGCTTCCTAACCAAACGCTTGGAAGCCGCCGTCGTCGTCGATCCAGAAGCGCGCGAAGCCACGGACCAGATTTTTTTCAGCGCCACCGTTGGTTTATTGCGCGGAGACGGTCGTGAACAAACCGTCAAAATCGTCGGTGTAGATGAAATTGATACCTCTAAAAACAAAATCTCATGGATTTCCCCTTTGGCACGCAGCCTGATAAAAGCACGTGAAGGGGATGAAGTTGTCTTGGATACACCGGAAGGACGTGAGGTTATAGAGATTCTGTCGGTGGAATATATTAAGATTGACTGATTATGAGTGAGTAAAAACTATTAAGGCCGTCTGAAAAATATACTTTCAGACGGCCTTTTATTTGAATGTATCTACGCTTTTAAGATTTTCCGGCTTTATCCCCGATTTTGCTTTCTTTGCCTTGAATCAGGTTTTGAATATTGCTTTTATGGCGGTACAGCACCAATGCGGCAATGAATACGGTTGCCCATGCCCAAGAGGCATGTGGCATCATGAAAAAGGCGAAGATGGGTGCGCAGACGGTGGCGACCAGTGCGGCGAGGGAGGATACTTTGAAACCGAATGCCATGACCAGCCAAATCAAGGTGCAGAGTAGGGCGGTTGCGGGGGAGAGGGCGAGCAAGACGCCTAATGCGGTGGCTACGCCTTTGCCACCTTTAAAATTGAAAAATATTGGCCACATATGACCGACCAATGCGGCGATGGCAACCAGTGCTATCGTTGCATCAGACAAATTTAAAGCATCTTGCAGACAGCGTGCCAAGATGACGGCAACCAAGCCTTTTACTGCATCGCCGAGCAGGGTCAGTGCGGCCGCTTTTTTCTTACCGCTGCGCAAGACGTTGGTGGCACCGGGGTTGCCGGAGCCATAAGTGCGCGGATCGTCCATGCCGTAATATTTTGATACGATGACGGCAAAAGACAGGGAGCCGATAAGATAGGCGGCAATAATGGCGAGTACATTGAACATTTTGGGTGCTTTACTTAAAATGGGAACGGTTATTCTATCAAAAAAACGGACAGGCAAATGGATAAAATCTTTTTGTACGGCATGAAGGCCGATACTTTAATCGGCGTATATGATTGGGAACGCGAGCGTAAACAGACTTTGATTTTGGATTTGGAAATCAGTGTTCCCGAGCGTACCGGCACGAGCGACGATATCAGCGACACCATTCATTATGGCGAAGTATGCGAAGTTGTGCGCCGCAGCCTTGCCGAACAGGATTTTTTACTGCTGGAAACTTTGGCGGAACATATCGCCCAATTGATTTTAAATGATTTTGGTGCGGCCAAAGTGCGCGTCCGCATTGTGAAACCGGGTATCTTGCCAGATGTGGCGCAGGTCGGTATTGAAATTGAACGCGCTCTGGAATAAACCATAAATATATAAATTTTAGTTTTAAATAAAAAAGAAAACGTCATGATTGAACAAATATTGGGAAGTATGTCAGGTATATTTTGGATTTTTCTGATCATTATTCCTTTGCTTTTATTAAAAGCACTGCTGAAAAATCCTAAAATAAAGGGAAGCCTGGGGGAAATAGCAGTTCGTTCTGCAATTGGAAAAAATTTAGATGAGAAAACTTATTTTGAGTTTCACGATTTAATTATTCCATCTCGAGATGGTACGACACAAATTGATCATATTTATGTCTCAATCTTTGGGATATTTGTGATAGAAACTAAAAATTACACAGGTTGGATTTTTGGTAGTGAAAAGCAATCTAAATGGACGCAAATTATCTATAAACAGAAACATTATTTTCAAAACCCGTTGCGTCAGAATTATGCTCATATCAAAGCATTGTCAGAACTATTGCAATTTCCTGAGGAGAAGTTTCATTCAATGGTAGTTTTCTTAGGTGATTGTGAGTTGAAATCGAAAATGCCACCCAATGTTTGCCGTATTAGGCAGGCGGCGGCTTATATTAAGAATTTTCAGACGGCCTTATTGCTTCCTCATGAGGTAGAGGCAATAGTTGCTGTATTGTCTTCAAGTGACTACCAAGCAAATAGTGAAAAGCTGCGAACACATACGGAGCGTTTGCAACAACGACATCAGCGGTAACTATTAGAAAAGTCATCCTCTGAGTTTATTTCTGTAAAATTTCAGACGGCCTTTAATATTTAATAATTTGGAAATGAGGTAAAAAATGGATTTGAAAGAAACTAAATTAAGCAGCGAGCCAATCTACGAAGGTTCTTTTGTTACCATCAGCCGCGATCGGGTTCGCCTGCCCAACGGCAATGAAAGCCAACGGGTTGTGATCCGTCATCCGGGTGCTGCGTGTGTATTGGCTGAAACGGAAGATGGAAAAGTTGTTTTGGTTCGCCAATGGCGTTATGCCGCCGATCAGGCGACGTTGGAATTGCCGGCGGGAAAATTGGATGTGGCGGATGAAGATCCTGCCGAATGCGCTTTGCGTGAGTTGGCGGAAGAAACGCCATATGTCGCCGACAGCGTCAAACTGCTGTACTCCTTTTATACTGCAGTCGGTTTTTGTGATGAAAAAATGTATCTCTACCAAGCGCAAGGCGTGCGTTTGGGCAGCGAGTTAAGCAACGATGAGGATGAAATTACAGAAACCGTCCTGATGAGCAAGGAAGAGGTGCGCAATGCGTTGGCAAACGATGAAATCAAAGATGGTAAGACTTTGATTGGTTTGCAGTATTGGTTGACTCAGAATTGATATGTTAAGCAGACAATCCTTGATGGTTTTTTAATACTTGAGCCTGATATTTAGATAATAAGGTTTTATACAAACAAGGCCGTCTGAAAAAGCTTTCAGACGGCCTTGTTTTATTTTGTAGCCGGATTTTAGCCTAATAAAGCCGGTGCAAACCGTGTGATTGTATCGCGCAAAACGATGAGTTTGCCGTGGAAGAAATGGGACGAACCAGCAATGGTGATAACAGGCAGGCCTTGTGGTTCGGCCCATGTCAGGGCTTTGTTGATTTCGACGACTTCGTCTTCAGCGCCATGAATCATCAATGTTTTGGCGACATCGGGAACGTCGGATGGTTCCGGGCGGTCGGTGTAGTGATGGACGGCGGCGCCCATCAGCAACAGCAAATCAGGCGTGCGTTCTTGGGCGGCAAAGGTGGAAACGTAGCCACCGAATGAGAAGCCAGCCAGGGCGAATTGCGGTGCGTCTGGATGTTGTGCGCGGGCGTAGTCGATAACGGCAATACAGTCTTGCGTTTCGCCGCGGCCGTAATCGTGTTCGCCTTCGCTATTGCCTACGCCGCGCAAATTGGGCAGGTAGCAATGAAAACCGAGTTGGCTGAGGGCTTTGGCGGCGGTTTGGATGACTTTGTTGGTATTGGTGCCGCCTTGCAGGGGATTGGGGTGGTTGATGACGGCGACGCCGCGGGCGGACTCTTGTGTGCTTGGCAGGTAGATGGTTTCCAGCAAACCGGCCGGGCCGGGGATTTGAATGATGTCGGGTTTGAGCATAAGTGTGTCCTTGTTTATTTTCAGACGGCCTAAAACGGTTTACAGATAAAAATTCTTGCCGTTGTTTTGATTGTTGGCTTTCAAATCAGCAAGCATCCGTTTGAAGTCCAAGCCGTATTTTTCGCTTAATTTTTCGGCGCGTTTTTTCAGGTTGTCGAGATTTTGTTCTTTAGGGCTGCTTTGGAATGCCATGACCGCTACGTTGCCGTGGTTCTCAGCAGGCAGCTCGAGCACGCGGCCGTCAAAGACGTTGAGCAGGCGTTCGACAAAGCGTTGATAACGCTGATCGCCGCTCCACCAGTTGGTAACAAATACGCCGTCGGGGGAGAGAGCATTGCGGCAGTCTTGGAAGAAGGGTTCTTCCACCAAAGCATCGATAATCTGTTCGCCGTCAAAACCATCTACCAAAATCACATCGGTATTGTGGCGGAACACTTTAATATATTCCGCGCCATCTGCCTCGATAATTTCAAAATTTTCACCTTCGTGCGGCAATTCAAACAGGCTGCGCGCCACGGCGATGACTTGCGGATTGATGTCAATGGCGGTTTGCTTGGTATGGGGCAGATAGCTGTCTATCCAACGGGCAAACGAGCCGCCGCCCAAGCCGATTTGGGTGATGTGTTTGGGCGGGGTTTCTGCAAACAGCAGCCAACCCATCATGGCGCGGCTGTACGACAACACCAGCTCGGACGGATGATCGACATTCATAGAGCTTTGAATGGTGTCGCTGCCCAAGTGCAGGGAACGGATATTGCCTTCTTCGGAAATGCCGACTTCGGGCAGATGGGATTTGGCTGGGCGCAGGCGGCGGTAAGGATGGCGGGGTGGCATGGGTGCAGATGGAAAGATATAAAAGGCGTTATTTTAACAGAAACAATGATGTTTTGCGCTGGGGCGGTTTTCAGACGGCCTTTGAGTGTGTTGGATGGAAAGATAAGGCGTGTATTTAATTTTCTTTAAAATCATTGGTTTTTATAATTTCGTGAGTAACTTTGTTTTAAAATGCTTGCCAAGATAGGAACTTATCGGCATAATGCCGACTTCCTTGCCGGTATAGCTCAGTTGGTAGAGCACCTGACTTGTAATCAGGGGGTCCCGAGTTCGACTCTTGGTGCCGGCACCAGTTAAAGACTGATGGTGCCGCAAGGCATTTCAGTAAGCCGGTATAGCTCAGTTGGTAGAGCACCTGACTTGTAATCAGGGGGTCCCGAGTTCGACTCTTGGTGCCGGCACCAATTAAAAGCCCGATTGTGAAAGCAGTCGGGCTTTTTGCTTATGCTTTGATATTTTAAAAGCAGACCTTATAATACCGCGTTTCCATTACAACAAAGGGCTGCCCGTCGGGCGGAACACACAAAACACCATGATTACCGTAAACACTTTGCAAAAAATGAAAGCAGAGGGCGAGAAAATCGCCATGCTGACCGCTTATGAATCCAGCTTTGCCGCTCTGATGGACAATGCCGGCGTAGATGTATTGCTGGTCGGCGATTCTTTGGGTATGGCGGTGCAAGGTCGTCAGTCCACTTTGCCGGTGAGCTTGCAGGATATGTGCTACCACACTGAATGCGTGGCTCGCGGTACTAAAAATGCCATGATTGTCAGCGACTTGCCATTTGGCGCGTATCAGCAGAGCAAAGAGCAGGCATTTGCGGCGGCGGCAGAGTTGATGGCGGCCGGCGCGCATATGGTCAAGCTCGAAGGCGGTGTCTGGATGGCGGAGACCACTGAATTTCTGCAAATGCGCGGTATTCCTGTTTGCGCCCACATCGGCCTGACCCCGCAATCCGTGTTTGCATTCGGCGGCTATAAAGTTCAAGGCCGCGGTGACAAGGCGGAAGCGTTGCTCAACGACGCTAAAGCGCATGATGCGGCAGGTGCGGCAATCGTATTGATGGAATGCGTTCCTGCAGAGTTGGCGAAAAAAGTAACCGAGACAGTTTCTTGCCCGACCATCGGTATTGGCGCAGGCGTGGATTGCGACGGCCAGGTTTTGGTGATGCACGATATGCTCGGCATTTTCCCAGGTAAAACCGCCAAATTCGTGAAAAACTTTATGCAGGGTAAAGACAGCGTTCAGGCTGCGGTCAAAGCCTATGTGGACGAAGTCAAAGCAAAAACGTTCCCATCTGTCGAACATACGTTTGCCGGATAAAATAAAAACCAGGCCGTCTGAAACTTATTTCAGACGGCCTTTTTAATGAATAAAAGCGTATAATCGGCGCGTGATTTCCGTTGATAAAACGGCGGAAAAGATAAAGGATTTTTCAAACCATGCAAATCATTCATACGATTAAAGAATTGCGCGAGTGGCGCAAAACTGCCGGAAAAGTGGCATTTGTACCGACCATGGGCAATCTGCACGAGGGCCATCTTGCGCTGGTGCGCGAAGCAAAAAAACGTGCCGATAACGTTGTAGTCAGTATTTTTGTCAACCGCCTGCAATTCGGACAAGGCGAAGATTTCGACAAATATCCGCGCACTTTGCAACAAGATGCCGACAAATTGACAGGCGAGGGCGTTGCCGTCGTGTTTGCGCCTGATGAAAAAGAGCTGTATCCGAATGTGGAACAGCGTTTCAATGTCGAGCCTCCGCACCTGCAAAACGAATTGTGCGGCAAATTCCGTCCGGGACATTTCCGCGGCGTTGCGACCGTTGTGACCAAGTTGTTCAACATTGTTCAACCCGATACTGCCTGTTTCGGCAAAAAAGACTATCAGCAGCTGGCGATTATTAAAGGCTTTGTCGAAGACTTGAACTTCAATATCGGAATCGTCCCCGTCGACACCGGTCGCGCTTCAGACGGCTTGGCACTTTCCAGCCGCAACCAATATTTGAGCGAAGCAGAGCGTGCAGAAGCGCCCCGCCTCTATCAAGAGTTGCAAAATATTGCCGCCGCCCTGAACAACGGCAATCTTAATTACGCCCAGCTTGAGGCTGAATGTATCCGCCGTTTGACCGATGCCGGCTGGGTGGTTGATTACGTTGAAATCCGCCATGCACACAGCTTGGCAGTGGCTCATGTCGGCGATAAAGAATTGGTGGTGCTTGCCGCGGCCCGTTTGGGTACCACGCGCCTGATTGATAATTTGGAAGTAGCTTTGGCTTAAAACCAAGCTGCTGTTAAAGGCCGTCTGAAACCTGTTTTTCAGACGGCCTGTTTCAAAGGGGTTAAATCATGAAACAAAAAGCTTTAATCTTGCTTTTTCTGCTGGCTGGAGCCGCTCATGCCAATGACAGTATGGGTACGGTCAGTACAAGCGGCATCAAATATCTGAAAAATCCGCATATCGATATGCAGAGCGAAGATTTGCACATCAGCGAAAAGCAAATCCGCGTACATTACAAGTTTAAAAACACCTCCTCACAAGACATTACTGAAACTGTTCTTTTTCCTTTGCCCATCGTTCCTGCGGCCACAGTTTCCGACTTTGCCGACACCAAGGGCTTGGTTAACAGCTTCCGCATTTACGCCGACGGCAAACCTGTCCGCCCGCAAGCCCACGTCCGTGCCTATTTCGAACGTAGTAACGGAACGTTGGTGGATGTAACCGCCGACTTGAAAAAATGCGGTTTGAGCGATCAGGAGTTGATGCACCCTTGGACGCAAAACAAAGATATCGAAAAGCTCAATAAGAAAATTCGTACTTGCAGCTCGCCTAAAATCAAATCCTTGCTTCCAGCCAGCGAATTGAACATGATGGGCTGGACGTATTGGTCGGCGCAGATTATTTACAGCTGGAAGCAAACCTTTAAAGCCAACGCTGTAACCGAAATCAAACACCAATACACCCCGTTGGTTGGCGGCAGCTTCCTGCCTTCGCTCAAAGCCAAAGACAGCAAAGCATTCATAGATGAGTACTGTATGGATGAAAACTTCCTTAAAGGCTTTAAAAATGTGAAAGAAGCTACGAAGGTCTATCACCATTTGGGCTATGTCCTGACCACAGGTGCCAACTGGGCAAAACCTATCGGTAAATTCACTTTGACCATAGACCGCGAGCCCAATACTGTGTTGTCACTCTGCTGGGACAAATCCTTGCGCAAAGTAGGGCCGAACCGCTTCCAAGCAGTCAAAGAAAATTTCCTGCCGAAGAAAGACTTAGACATTATTTTCGTTTATGACTAATCTTATTCGGTATATATAAAAGGTCGTCTGAAAGCTTATTTAGGTTTTCAGACGGCCTTTTGTTACAATAACGCTTTTGTGTTTCTAAGGTTTTTCCATGTCCAAACCCACCGTTTCCCCGATGATGCAGCAGTATCTCGCCATCAAATCGCAACACGCCGACAAGCTGGTGTTTTACCGCATGGGCGATTTTTACGAGTTGTTTTTGGATGACGCAGTGGAGGCGGCAAAGCTGTTGGACATTACCCTGACCACGCGCGGGCAGATGGACGGCGTGCCGATTAAGATGGCGGGTGTGCCGTTTCATGCGGCGGAGCAGTATCTTGCGCGACTGGTTAAGATGGGCAAAAGCGTGGCGGTGTGCGAGCAGGTGGGCGAAGTCGGCGCAAGTAAAGGGCCGGTAGAACGCAAAGTCGTGCGCATTGTGACGCCCGGCACGCTGACCGACGCGGCGTTTTTGGAAGACAAGGAAACCAACCGCATTGTGGCGGTGAACGCAGACAAGAAAAACGTTGCCATAGCGTGGGCTTCTTTGCAAAGCGGCGAATTCAAAACCAAGCTGACGACGGCGGACAAACTCGCCGACGAGCTGGCGCGTTTGCAGGCGGCGGAAATCCTGTTGCCCGAAGGCAAAAGCCTGCCTGACGGTTTTCATGCAACTTCTGCCAACATCACGCGCCTGAACTCATGGCAGTTTGCCGCCGATGCGGGCGCGAAATTGTTGACCGAATACTTCGGCTGCCAAGACCTGCACGGCTTCGGTTTGGACGGCAAGGAACACGAAGCCGCCGTCGGCGCGGCGGGCGCGCTGCTGAACTACATCCGCCTGACGCAAAACCTGATGCCGCAACACTTAGACGGCATTTTGCTCGAAACCGACAGCCAATATATCGGCATGGACGCCGCCACGCGTCGCAATCTCGAAATTACGCAAACCCTCTCCGGCAAAAAATCGCCGACCCTGTTTTCCATACTCGACGGCTGCGCCACCCACATGGGCAGCCGCCTCTTGGCACTCTGGCTGCACCACCCCTTACGCAGCCGCGCCCACATCCGCGCCCGCCAAGAAGCCGTTGCCGCGTTGGGTTCGCAATACGAAACCCTGCAAGGCCGTCTGAAAAACATCGCGGACATCGAACGCATCGCCGCCCGCATCGCCGTCGGCAACGCCCGCCCGCGCGACCTCGCCGCCCTGCGCGACAGCCTGTTTGCCCTGAATGAAATCGAACTGTCCGCTGAGGGCAGCAGTCTCTTAGAAACCCTCAAAGCCGTTTTCCCCGAAACACTGCCCGTTGCCGAAACCCTCAAAGCCGCCGTAATGCCCGAACCCGCCGTCTGGCTCAAAGACGGCGGCGTCATCAACCAAGGCTATTGCGCAGAACTCGACGAGTTGCGCCACATCCAAAACCACGGCGACGAATTCCTGCTCGACCTCGAAGCGCGCGAACGCGAACGCACCGGCCTCTCCACCCTCAAAGTCGAGTTCAACCGCGTCCACGGCTTCTACATCGAGCTATCCAAAGTCCAAGCCGAACAAGCCCCCGCCGACTACCAACGCCGCCAGACCCTGAAAAACGCCGAACGCTTCATCACTCCCGAGCTCAAAACCTTCGAAGACAAAGTCCTGACCGCACAAGAGCAAGCATTGGCATTGGAAAAACGCCTGTTTGAAGCCCTCCTCAAAGACATTCAGACGACCCTTCCCCAGCTTCAAAAAGCCGCCAAAGCCACCGCCGCCCTCGACGTACTTTCTACGTTTGCCGCCATTGCCGCCGAACGCGGTTTCGTTTGTCCTGAGTTCGCCGACTACCCCATCATCCATATCGAAAACGGCCGCCATCCTGTCGTCGAGCAACAAGTGCGCCACTTTACCGCCAACCACACCCGCCTCGACCACAAACACCGCCTCACGCTCCTGACCGGCCCCAATATGGGCGGCAAATCCACCTACATGCGCCAAGTTGCCCACATCGTTCTCATGGCACACACCGGCAGCTTCGTACCTGCCGATTCAGCCCAAATCGGCCCCATCGACCAAATATTCACCCGTATCGGCGCATCGGACGACTTAGCTTCCAACCGCTCCACTTTCATGGTCGAAATGAGCGAAACCGCCTACATCCTCCACCACGCCACCGAGCAATCCCTCGTCCTTATGGACGAAGTCGGTCGCGGCACTTCGACTTTTGATGGCCTCGCCCTTGCACAAGCTATTGCCGAACACCTGCTGCAAAAGAACAAATCCTTCAGTCTCTTTGCTACTCACTATTTCGAGTTGACCAAGCTGCCCGAAGCCCACGCAACCGCAGTCAACATGCACCTCTCCGCGCTTGAGCAAGGACAGGACATCGTCTTCCTCCACCACATCGAACCCGGCCCCGCCAGCAAAAGCTACGGTATCGCCGTTGCCAAACTCGCCGGCCTGCCCAACCGCGCTTTGAAGGCGGCTCAAAAGCATTTAAACGATTTGGAAAACCAAGCCGCCGCCAACCGTCCGCAGTTGGATATTTTCAGCGCCATGCCGTCTGAAAATGGGGCAGATGAGGAAGGGAAAACACAAGAAATTGAACCTGTTGATAATTTGCAGACCAATGAATTGGCTGAAGCGTTGGCGCAAATTCAGCCCGACAACCTCACGCCGCGCGAAGCCTTGGATGCCTTGTATCGTTTGAAAGATATCTGCAACAAGGCGTCGTAAATAATGCAAGGGCCGTCTGAAACAGGAGAAACATATAATGAGTTTTAGTGACATTACCGTGGTTGGTATTACCGGCGCAGATTCTTATACCGAGGGCACGATGTATGCCATTATCCGCAGCTGTGCCGAATTGCCCGGCAGCCGTGGATTGCTGATCAGCCCGAGCTGTCCTCAAGGTTTGCCGGAAAATATCCGACATCAGCCTTGCCGGCCATTCGGTTATCTCGAATACAATCTGTTTGTTTTGTACCAACTGATGTATTACATCGATACTGATTATTGTTTGATTGTTCAAAATGACGGCTGGGTGTTGAACGGTCAAAACTGGCAGGATGCCTATCGGGAATATGATTATATCGGCTCACCTTTGCCGATTTTGTTGGAAACCGAAGCAGATGGGCAGTTTTTCCTGAAGGGAACCGACCAATATTTGGCCAAACAACATCTGATTCAGACTTCTCCGAATTTGGACGAGCCGCAGAACGGTGGTTTCAGCCTGCGCAGCAGACGGCTTTTAGCCATGCCGCGACAACTGGGCTTAAATGTAGAAATCCGACCGCCTTTGCCGCCGAAAGACGAAAAAATTGCCGATATGGAATGGCTGATACGGCTGCACCACGAAGATATGTTTTTGACGGCGCAACACCGTTATAGATTGCAGGACTTGGGTTTGAAATTCGCGCCTCCGGATATTGCCACGCAATTCTCTTCAGAAGTACCTTTTATCAATCAAATGAGGAATGTCCCTTTAGAGCGCGTCTTCGGGGCGCACTGGATGGGCAATGTGGTCTTGACCGGCTGCAACCGTGTCCGGTTTGCCCAATTGAATGAGGATAAATTGGAAACATACTCCCGTTTTTTTAGAAATTTGGGTTATGAATGGGAATAAAGTAAGGCCGTCTGAAAGTTCAGACGGCCTTTTTTAATGGCTGTTAATGTTGATGATGGTGGGCATGGCGTGCAGCCGCGCGTTTGGTACCGACAGGCACAATCAGCGTTGCGTAAGCTTTGTCTTGTTGGCATACGCTTTTATCGCTGTAATCGGTCTCGTTCACCACTTTGATTTTCCACAAGCCGTCAATCAGCGTAATCACATTGACCACGCCGTTTTTATCGGTTTTGCCGGAGAAGCCTTGAGGCTCGCGGTGGTCATGGGTCGATTCCAAGTCCATTTCGGCCAAAGTGTCCGAGCTGGCGGTAACGGTAGCTTTAACCAAAGGCTCGCCTTTGTACAGGACTTTGACCGGCAAAATACCGCCGGCTTTGACTTCGTTCGGATTTTTCAGCGGAACCAGTTCCAGCTCTTGGCCGATAGGGCGGGTCAATACCGCTTCATCGACTGCGCCGTTGCCCACGTGAACGAAACTCTTGCCGAACATTTGCGATTGTTCGCAATAGGTTGCGCCGGCCAGCTGTTTTAAGGTTTGCTGTTTCCAGCCGTCTTGGTTTTTCGACCAGAAAGTCGGTTGGTAGGTCGCGCTGACCCAGTAGGAGCCTGCGGGCAGGGCGGCTTTGGAAATGTATTGATAGTTTTCGCCCTTATTCACCAAATCAACAGTTTTCTTTGAGCTGCCGGTCAATTGCAGCGGTTTGAAAATATGCACGCGGTCGTCGGCGATTTTTTCGACATTGGGGAAGTCATGGCTGTAACCCAAATCCGCATGCAGGATTTGGCCGGCAGGCTGATGTGTCGGTGCGGCCACCCAAACATCGTGCGCCTGCGCCACTGCGCCCAATCCCAGCAATCCTAAAAGCATCCATTGTTTCATAGTTTCTACACTCCATTTTTTGTTGAATGAAAGGCCTTGTATTTTGGCGAGTAGAAACATTACTCTTATTTGCATTTTTTGTAAATAATAAGGATTATATTTTTTTAATTATAAATGATTATTTATATTGGGTTTCAGACGGCCTGACGTATTGGGTAATGCAGTTTGCAACGTATGTTTATCCTGTATAAATAGTGGCTTTAATCTTTATCTAATTAATTTATATACAATTTATTGTGATGTTTATCTGAGTGGGCATTTTTTCCCGACTTCAGCCCGGATTGTATATAACCAAAACTGATAAACGCGAAAGCAAACATTATTTCCAGTTTGCATCCAATCCCGATAAAGTGCTCCCATATTTTCAACAGGAGCCGACCATGAATATCCGTACGCTTTCTTTTGCCGCTTTGACCGCCGCGCTGGCTTTGAGCGCGTGCTCGCCAAAAGCCGAACAATCCGCCGATAATGCTTCTCAAGCTGCCGGAGGTAAGGGGGGCGAAGTCAAATTGCTGAATGTCTCCTACGATGTCGCCCGCGATTTTTATAAAGAATACAATCCTTTATTTGTCAAAGAGTTTTCCGCAAAAAACGGCGGACAGTCGGTTGAGGTCCAACAGTCGCACGGCGGCTCCAGCAAGCAGGCTTTGGCTGTCGCCAATGGTTTGGCTGCAGATGTGGTGACCATGAACCAGACTTCCGATATCGAGCTTTTGGTGAAAAAAGGTTTGGTCAAAGCCGATTGGAACACGCGCCTGCCGGACAATGCAGTGCCTTATACCAGCAACGTCGTTTTCTTGGTACGCAAAGGTAATCCGAAACACATCCAAGACTGGGGCGATTTGGCCAAAGACGGTGTGCAAATCGTTTTGGCCAACCCGAAAACCACCGGCAACGGCCGTTACGCCTTTTTGGGCGCGTACGGTTATGGTTTGAAAGTCAATAACGGAGATGAGGGCAAAACCAAAGATTTTGTGGCCGCATTGCTGAAAAACACGCCGGTGTTTGAAAACGGCGGCCGCGCAGCAACGACGACCTTCAGCCAACGCCATATCGGCGATGTTTTGGTTACCTTTGAAAACGAGGCCAACTACGTCAGCAAAAAGCTGACCCAAGACCAATTTGAAATCGTCTACCCAAGCTACACCATTCTTTCCGAAGCGCCGGTTGCCGTCGTGGACAGCATAGTCGACAAAAAAGGCACGCGTGCCGCTGCCGAAGCCTATCTGCAAAACCTCTGGAGCGAACCGGCCCAAGAGTTGGCCGCCAATCTTTACCTGCGTCCGCGCAATGTTGAAGTATTGGCGAAACACAAAGCCGATTTCCCTGAGATTGAGACGTTTAATCCGAATGAGAAATTCGGCCCGTGGGAAGAAATCATGAAAAAATTCTTTGCCGACGGCGGATTATTTGACCAGCTTTCCAGTAAAAAATAGGGCTTAAACATAGAGGCCGTCTGAAACTTCAGACGGCCTTTTGTTACAATAAGCCTTTTTCTTATCCATCTTTTCCCATGTTCCAACGCAAAATCATCCATATCGATATGGACGCATTCTACGCTTCGGTAGAACTACGCGAGCAGCCGCACCTGAAAGGGTTGCCGGTCGTTGTGGCGTGGGACGGTACGCGGTCGGTCATTTGTGCCGCTTCTTATGAGGCGCGCAAATTCGGTTTGCACTCGGCCATGTCGGTGGCGACGGCGAAAAGGCTGTGTCCGCAGGCGGTGTTTGTGCCACCGCATTTCGATTTGTACCGCCAAGTTTCGGCGCAGATTCATGCTGTGTTTCGGCGTTATACCGATTTGATCGAGCCTTTGTCTTTGGACGAAGCCTATTTGGATGTTACCCGAAATTTTGAAAATATCCCGTACGCCAGCGAGGTGGCCAAACGCATTCGTGCCGAAATTTTTGAAGAAACCGGTTTGACAGCCTCCGCGGGCATCGCGCCCAATAAGTTTTTGGCCAAAATCGCTTCCGACTGGCGCAAGCCAAACGGGCAGTTTGTGCTGCCGCCGCAAAAAATCATGGCGTTTTTGGAGAGCCTGCCGTTGGGTAAGATTCCCGGTGTCGGCAAAGTCACGCTGAAAAAGATGAATGCCCTCGGTATGCAAACCGCCGGCGATTTGCGCCGTTTTGAGCGCGGCGAACTTTTAAACCATTTCGGCCGCTACGGCTACCGCCTTTACGATTTGGCACGCGGTATCGACGAGCGGCCGGTCAAAGCCGAACGCGAACGCCTGCAAATCTCAACCGAAATCACCTTGCCCGAAGATTTGTCTTTGGAACAGGCTTCAAGCCATTTGCCGCACCTTGCCGAAGACCTTTGGCGACAGATCGAACGCAAAAACGTCGAAGCCAAAGGCGTTACCCTCAAACTCAAAACCCACGATTTCCGCATTATCACGCGTTCGCTGACGTATTCTTCCGTCCTTCCCGACAGCGCCTCTCTGCTTCAGGCGGCGCATACTTTGCTGCAACGCATACCGCCGCAACGCGAAGACGCCTTCCGCCTGATCGGTATCGGCGTGAGTCATTTGCTGCCGAAAAACCAGCAGCAGACGCTTTGGTTATAAAGAAATAGAAAAGCATTCTTTCCGTTTGAAGATAGGGCGAAGGACAATATCGTTCCATAACCATATCGACAGCCGTTTCAACAGGCCGTCTGAAAATTATTAGGAACAACCAGCCATGTCTTTATTCCGTCCTCAATTCTGGAAAATCCCCGAAATCAGCGATGACGAACGCCGCCGCCTGCCTGAGTTGGCGGCTGCTTTGGAGCACCGTTTGCAAGACATTGCCGCGTGCTATCCGCAAGCCGTGTTCGCATCCAGCCTTGCGGTTGAAGATATGGTCATTACCGATGCCGTGTGCCGTCTGAAACTGCCCATCCGCATCATCACGCTCAATACGGGCAAACTTAATCCCGAAACCGCCGCACTGATTGCCGAAACCAATGCGCGTTATCAAACCGAATTGGAAGTGTTTTATCCCAACCAGCAAACCGCCGATGAATTTGAAGCGGAATTCGGCACGACCGCCATGTACGACAGCGTCGAGTTGCGCCGCCGTTGTTGCCATATCCGCAAAATCGAACCGCTCAACCGCGCTTTGCACAACGCGCCTGCATGGCTGACCGGACAACGCCGCAGTCAGTCCGAAACGCGCAGCGAATTGAATTTTGAAGAGCTGGATACTGGCCGCAACATCGCTAAATTCAATCCTATTTTCGATTGGGAAGAGCAGGACGTTTGGGCATATGCTGACGAGCACCAAGTTCCGCTCAATGCGCTGTATCATCAGGGCTATCCCAGCATTGGGTGCGAACCCTGCACGCGTCCGGTCAAGCTGGGCGAGAATATCCGCGCCGGACGATGGTGGTGGGAAAGCAAAGACAGTAAGGAATGCGGTTTGCACAAATAATTAAAGGCCGTCTGAAAATGTTTCAGACGGCCTTTTTGACGGTTTATAGTGGATTAAATTTAAACCAGTACAGCGTTGCCTCGCCTTGCCGTACTATCTGTACTGTCTGCGGCTTCGTCGCCTTGTCCTGATTTAAATTTAATCCACTATAACAAAATGATTTATAAAGAATTTGTTTTTCGTTCAACAAAAGTGGAAAGCAGGGCGGTATCGATGTCCCATTTCCAAATACCTTGATCCGAGCCGTCCATGCCGCGCAGGAAGAGGTAGCGGATGGCGATTTTGGGCAAGGGCTTGCCGCGCAGGGCATAGTAGCGCGCAATGGCAACAGCGTAGATCAGGGCTTGCAGGTAGTAGTGATGATGCGCCACGGCTTCGTTCATCGCCTGCTGCGTGTAGGCGCTTGCATCGTTGCCCAAATGGTTGGATTTGTAGTCGATTAAAACGACATTGCCGTCTGAATCTTGGCAAACCATATCGATAAAGCCGTTTAAATAGCCTTGCAAATCATGGAAATCAAGCAGTTGCGCGGCTTGGATGCATTCGGGTGGCAGGTTTGCTTCGCTTGAGGCAAACCAACGGCGCAAGTCGTCCAGTTTGAAATCGTCCATGTACAGGGTAAACCCCATTTCGGGTAGGCGTCGGGTTGGCGGAATCTGCGACAGGCTCTCGCCGATTAAAGGCGTCAGGCGGCAGGTATCGAGCATGGCACTTACCGTCGGCAGCCATTTGCCTTCAAAGCTGTGGCGTTGCAAAACTTCGGCAATCATTTCGGATTGGCTCTCGGCAGAGGCGGCGAAGTCGAGTTTTTCCAACATTTCATGCAAACATACGCCGGCATTGGTGCCGCGGGGGAAATGGTGGATATCGAGGCCGTCTGAAAGTGGGGACGGCAGGTTTTCAGACGGCATGGCACGGTCTGCGCTTTCTGCCGGGTCGATGGCAGGTTGCAAAGGCTCGTGTTGTTCGTCGGTTGACTTGGTGTGCCGGCTCAAACCGGTAAAGCTGGTGTGGCGGATAAAGTCAAAATCGCGGCGTTTAATGCTATGTGCGCTAAAAGCTTGGTCTTGCTGGCGGCTGTATTGATAGACGGTTTCCGGCGGGGCTTCTTCCGTAAATGCAAACTCCGTATTTTTGGGCGCGTTTTTGATAAAGCGTTGCCAGTTGGTTTTGAGCATTTCTACAACATCTGTCGCGCTTTTATAGCTTTGGCTGACGCTTTCGCGGCCTGCATCTGGCAAACCTTCGAGCAGATAGGCAAAAGGATTGTTTGGCGTACAGTTTTTGTTGGCGGCGGCGTAGATATTGAGCTGTTCTTCGGCGCGGGTAAGGGCGACATAAAGCAGACGCAAATCTTCTGCCGTCTTTTCATCGGCAAGGTGGCTTAGTTCTGCTTCTGAGGTTTGCGATGTTGCCAGCAGCTCGGTTTCGTGGTTTTCAGTATGTAGGATTTTCCAGTTTTCTTTGGAATTGTCTTTGGTATCCCATGCGAAGGGGCAGTAAACCAAAGGATATTGCAAACCTTTCGACGCGTGCATGGTAACGATTTTGACCAATTTTTCGTCGCTTTCAAGACGGATGGTTTGCGCATCTGACGGGAAATGGCCGCTGCGCGCACGGCTGATTTGTTCGTTCAGCCATTTATGCAGGGCGGCAGGGTTGCGGCTTTGGCTGTCTTCTTCGGCTAAAAGCTCCAGAATTTGGTAGTAGTTGGTCAGGCTACGTTCGTTGCCGCCTTTGAGCAGGCGTGTTTCGATATCATGTAGGGCGGCAAACTGCTGCACGGCGGCAAAAATGCCGCCTTTCCGCCATTTTTCCATGGCCTCGGCAGACGACTCCAGCCATTTCAGCAGCTGGTGTTCGTTGTGGTTGAGTTCGTAAATCTCTTTGGCGGTATAGCCGAACAAAACGCCGGTCAAGACAAAGCGCAGCCAGTCGGTTTGCCTTGGGTTGAGCCAAAAGCCGATCAGCGCGGACAGCGAGTCGGCCTCGGCGGAATCGAAAACGGATTGGCGCGACAGCAACACGCTTTGGATACGGCGCTGTTTCAGTTTCCCTGCAATCATCGCCGCTTCGTTGTTGGTGAGCACCAAGACGGCAATATCGCCGGATTCCAACGCACGGCCTTTGAAATTCAGACGGCCTTCGGCTGCTTCATTGAGCGCAAAGGCAATTTCATCGGCGCAATATTCGGCGGCACGGCCTCGCAAAATTTCTTTGCCGGTTTGGTCGTCCGTATTGAGCCAGCGCACTTGGATGGCGGGGCGGTGTGGCGACAGCCGGCTTTCGGCGCGGCTGGCGGAGACATCGCTGTAATCAATGTTTTCCAACACGAAGGGGTGTTTTTTTTGTTTGAACAAGGCGCTGATGCCGTTAATCAGCTTGGCATGGCTGCGGTAGTTGACAGCGAGGGTGTAATGCCTGTCCGCATCTTGCGCGGCTTGCAGATAGGCGTAAATGTCCGCACCGCGAAAGCTGTAAATCGCCTGCTTGGGGTCGCCAACGAGAAACAGCGGGCAGCCTTGTTCGATAAAAATTTGGCGGAAAATTTCGTATTGCAACGGGTCGGTATCTTGGAATTCGTCAATCAGCGCGATTTCCCAGTTTGCCGCCGCCGCTTTTGCCAACGCGTTGCCGTGTTCATTGGTGGTCAATGCCTGATGGACATCCAGCAGCAAATCGTCAAACACACGCTCGCGGCGTGATTTTTTTTGTTCGGTAATGGATTGGTTGATGTAGGAAAGGAGGTCGAGTTGCAGGCAGATGAAGACCGCTTCTTCCGCGCTTTCCATTGCCTGCAAATCACGACCGAGATTGGCCAAGGCTTGCAGCTGAATAATTTCCGGCGCATCGGTATCAGCTTTATATTCTTTTTTTAGTTTGCTGTTGAGCGTGTCGATACTAAAGAGGCTTAATTTTTCTAGCGTTTTTTTGCTCAGGCGGGGCAGGCGGTTGGATTCGGCGTTTGTTTTTAAATCGGCAAAAACATTTTCAAAGGTTTTTCTTTTGTAGGTTTGGCCGTTAAGTTTGGGAAAGATTGCCCAAAACGCTTTTTCCAAGTCTTCCAGTTGGCCGCAAACTTTTTGCCATGTTTCTTGAAGGTTGGCTTGGGCTTCTTTCAAATCGCCTTCAGGCCGTCTGAATTTCAGATAGGGGCGGCCGGTATAGCTTTTGATTTCGGCAAGCATTTCTTCAGGCGTGCATTTTCGGTCAAAAACCAATTGTGCCAATGTGGCATCGGTTGCCACTTTCTGCCGCCAAAAGTCCTGCGCAGGAATCAGCAGCCTCTCGCGCGAGTCGTCCGACAGCTCGACATCCAAAGGCGCGCCACACAAAAACGCGTAATCGCGCAAAACGCGCTGACAGAAACCGTGGATGGTGTAAATCGATGCGTTGTCAAACTGGCTCAGCGCGGCTTTGAGGCGGAGAACCAGGCGATGGCAGCTTTCTTGTCCGTCTTGCTCGCCTAAAGCCAAAGGAATCAAACGATTGAGAAAGTCATCGGGGGATTTTTTCTCTTTTTCGTAATATTTGTTCAGGCCGTCTGAAATATGTTCCGGCTCGCCGCCCAAAGTTTGGATTTCGTTCAAAACCTGCAACACTTCGTCCAAACGCGCGCGCAAACGGGTTTTCAGTTCTGCCGTCGCCGCTTTGGTAAAGGTAACAACCAGAATTTTCTCGATGTCTTTTTTTTCTAAAACAATCAGTCTGGTAAAAAGCGCGGCAATGCCATAGGTTTTACCCGTACCGGCAGAAGCTTCGATGAGGTTGGTGCCGTCGATGGAAAGTGTGAGCGCGTCAAAAGGAAGGGCGGAAGACATGGTTGGAACGGAATAATATTAGCGAGGCATTATCATAACAGAGATAGTGTGTGGTTTTGCATTGATGATAAAAATGCCGTCTGAAAACTTTCTGTTTTCAGACGGCATGTCTTAATGGCTATTAAATGACTTCAATAGCGCATCTTAGTAGCGCAAACGGCGTTTGGCGTAGCTTGGTTGGCGAGGACGATAGGTATAACGGTTCACCGCAGGAGCTTTACTGTCGTCATAGTAGTACGCAACATTATTACCGTTGATGGTCGTATTGTTGACGCTCAAACCGGTTGGAGAGCCGGTAGTAATAACAACATTGTCGCTTTGGATGGTGTTTGCCGTATTGGTTACGTTGGCGTCGTTTTTACCTTTGGCGTTGATGCCGCCGTTTGGTTTGCCTGAAGCGTAGCTGCCGTTGACATTGACGGTCAGATTTTTTTCGTTAACGCTGCTGATCGCGCCGGAAGTATTGACTTTGTTGCCTTCTACTTCAACGGAGTTGTTGGATACCAAGTTGGTACCGTGCAGGTTGACGTCGCCGTTGTTGGCATTGATTTTAATATCGTTGCCGGCCGCTACATTCGCGCCTGCGGCGGTGGAAGAAGCGTTATCGGTTTTGTTGACGCCGACAGAGCCGTTGACGTGAGGAACGGCAACACCGGTTTCAACATTGATTGTCGCACCGCCGCCGATACCGACATTAACAGCTGTACCTTGGTTGGAGGCAGTATTGGCTGACTCGGTGAAGGTTACGCCGTTGCCTGCGGTAATGTTGACGTTGTTGTTGGCGGTAATATTGGATGCGATTTCAGCAGAGTCTTTGGCGTTGATGACAACATTGGTCGCATTCATATCGCCTTTGACGGCGGTAGATTCTTTTTTGTTTTCATCAGCGTAGTTGACGTTCAGGTTGGCATTCACATCAACGTTTGAACCGTCTTTGGTGTACGCGCCGACAGTCAAAGAAGCGCCGCCTTGTTTGCTGCTGCTGTTACTGGTGTTGTGGGCGGCAGTGTTGTGGTATGAACCTGCGTCAATGTTGATCGCACCGGTAACATCGTATTTTGTACCTTCATCAGACACTTTGTTATTCGCCAAAACGATGGCATTGCCTGCATTGATGGTGGTTACGGTTGCAGTGGATTCATTGTGGGTCGAAGAGTTGCCTTGACCTTGTGCAGTGATTTCACCGCCGATGCCTTTGTTGGTGCTGATGCCGGAAGAAACGACCAAACCGCCGCCGTTTTGTTTCACATCGGATTTCGCACCGCTGTGTGCCGCTACATGGGTAACGTTTTTTGCAGCTTCAACCACATTGCCGGTCGCATTAATCACGGTACCTTCTTGATTAATATTGCCGTTGGCAGTGATGGTGGCGTTGCCGCCGGTGTTAATGTTGGATACATGGGATGTGTCCGTTACGGTTGCTGCATCCGTTTTGGTGCTGGTAATGCCGACAGATACGCCGACGCCTGCGGCGTTATTTTTTCCGTATGCAGTGGCAGATACGCCCAAATCGGTTACGCGGCCGGACTCGGTTACTGTGCTGCTGCCTTTGGAGGCAACAACATTGACGTCATTGGCTGCGGAAATGTTGACGGATTCTTCGCCGTTGACTTGGCTGCCGCTGACGGTAACGTTTGAGTTGGAAGACAACTGGGTGTTTTTACCGGTCAAAATGCTGCCGCTCAGGCCGACAGAATGAGTGTCGGTGTGGGTATCGGTGAATTTGATACCGGCTTTGGCAGTCACGCTGCCGTTTTCTTTATTGGTTTCAGTACCGGAGTAGCCTTTGATGGAATACTCGTTGACCTGTTTGTTTTCTACCGCTTTGGCAGCATCGATGGTCAAATCGCCTGCGGAAGCCAGTTGCAGTTTTTGTGCCGCAAACAATGCAGAGCCGATCACATTGATGTCTTTGTTGGAAACAACGGTCAGGTCGGCATTGGAAACCAGGGTAGAACCGGTTACTTTTTCAATGCTGCTGTTGCTGCTGGTTTTGGAGGTCGTGATATTGAAAATCGTACCTTTACGCGCGCTTTGTGCGGAAGTGTCGGTGCTGGTGGCGTTTTTAATATCGACATTGCCTGCTTTGGAGCTGACGAATGTACCGGCTTGGCCTTCAACGGTACTGCCGTAAACGTTGACGCCGTTTTTTGCACCCAAAACTACGTTTGAGTTGGCAGTAATGCTGCTGCCGTGCAGGTTTTCGGTACGGTTGTTTTGAACTTGGCTTTCACCGCCGAACAGGCCGCCCCAGTATTTTTTCTGGTCGTCGAGGCTGCTGGTGTTGATGGTAGTTTGCGTACCCAAGTTGATGTTGTTGACATCGGTAACGACATTGCCGTTTGCCGCGATGCTTGCGCCGTAAGTGCTCAAATCGCCTTCGGAAATCAAACCGATATCACCGGCTGCGGAAATTTTAGTTTCATGGGCGGTAGAGTTTTTGGAGGATTTTGTAGCGATACCGGTTTTCAGCGCGGCAGTTTCATTTTTGAAGCTGACATAAGTCGAGCTGCTGTCGGTTTCGCTGTTGCTGCTCAATACGATGCCTTGTTGGGCGGCAATGCGAGCATCGGCAGCCGAGTTCAGTTCGGTCGCGTCCAATTGGACTTTGCCGGTGGTGGCAATATTGACAGAACCGGCATTGATTGTGGTTTGATGCAGGCTTTCGTCAACAGAAGAACTCAGGTTGTTGTTGTACCAAAGGCCTTTGCTTTGAGTGTGGTCGGATTCTATACGGTTGATTGTTTTTGCCGCGTTAGAATTGATGTTGCCTGTGGCAGAGGCAGTCAGCGCGCCGGCATTGATGTTGGCTGCGCTCAGGTTGAGGCTGCCGCTGTTGTTCAAAGTCAATGACTCGGATGCATTGATATTGCTGGCGGTAAAGGTTTCCGTTTTGTTGCGGTCAGAACGGAAGTGCTGAACATTTTGCGCTTCTTTGCCGCTGGAAGATTTGTTGGCAGAATGGCTGGTAACCGTGCCTTTGATGTCGGTATCACGGGCAAACAGTTCCATTTGTGTGCCGGTCAGATTGGCGGACTGGATGCTCAGGTTGCCTTTGCTGTCGATATTCAGGTAGCGGGTGCCGGTAATGGCGGCATTTTGAATGTTTTGTTTGGCGCGTTTGTCGGTCGCATGGATACGGATGGTACCGGCGCGCATACTGCCGAAGATATGGCCGTCAAGCACCGGTGCATTTGAAGCAGCGTCCAATGCTTCGATTTGTGCGGTTTTGTAGTCGAAGTTGCTTTTACCTGAAGAAACGTTGATGGCGTCGGCGGCATTAACGTTGGCTGATTTGCCGACTACAACTTGCGGCGCGAGCAGGTCAACCACGCGGTTGCCGCTCAAATTGCCGTTTACTTGCAGTTGTTTGGCATTGTCGCTGATGTTGAAAGATTTCAACGTGCCGTCTGAAACGGTTGGCGTACCGACAACCAAGGATGCACGGTTGGCATTCAGGATGCTGCCGCCGTTGTGGGTAATGCCGTTAGGGTTTGCCAAAACATAGTCTGCGGCAATACCGAAGATCTCTTGCTGACCCAAGATCAGGGAAGGGTTTTTGCTGACCACTTCATTCAAGATCACAGATGCAGCCTGACCTTGGAAGTTTTTGTTGGCAGACAGGTTTCCAGCCAGTTGGGATTTACCGGCAGACAGGGCGTTATTCAAAACGGCACCGTGTTGGGAAACGTTGTACTTGTTATATTGGTTGTGAGAAAGACCTTGGGCCGTCGGTGCGGCAATGTTGACGATGTCAACATTGTGTTGCTGCTGTACCGAAGTTTGGCCGATGGCTTCGATATTGGCGGCTACCGCTGCATTTCCCAGGAATGCAAAGCACACGGCGACAGTTACTTTGCCGGAAGCTGAGAGCTTAGGCTGATATAAAGTGTCGATTTTCATGGATTTTAATCCTTATTTATCGTGATGGAGATTGAATCAGAAATCCCATATCGAGTATTGGATTTCTGTTGAGGAAATTTTTGAATGTATTAACATTGTTATGAATTTTTTTACAATCATACCACCAGTATGGCCTTGTGTGCACTATTTCAAATGCAAATAAAAACCGCTCATCTCATTGATATTAATGGAAAATTAATAATGTTAAGATGGGCGGTTTATATATTGGATAAAAGGATATATATTTACATAACTTTAAAATGGAATGCGCAAAGAAACAGTCACATGATCCTGTATTTCGCTGTTTGATTGGTTGGGTATGCGCGCAAAACCTTTGCCGTAGTCGGCAGAAAGCTGCCATTTGTCCGCCTTGCCCAAATTCAAACCTGCCACTAAGCCCATGGCGCGTTGCGAACCTTCGTGATGATTTTTGGCAACGCCGATGTCTGCGCCCAGATAAGGTTCGATATAGATGCCGTGGGGCGTATTACGGCGGAAATAAACGGTATTGCTTAACAGGACTGCGCTGTTTGCGCTCAAAGAAGTTGAACGGAAACCGCGTACATTTTGATAACCGACGATGTCCATTTCTTTGGCGGCAAACAAATCATGCGGGCTATATTGGGCATCGATTTGGTGATGGTTGCGCACGATCCATTTACCCAATGGACGGTTTTGAATCAAATTGCTTTGCAAGGATACAGAGGTATAGCGCTTGTCGAACGGCGTATGTTCGGTATTTTTTGCAAACCCTTGTTCCACGCCGATATTGTTGAGCCAAATACCGTTTGGCAGGATGGTTGTATGCGACAGGCCGACTTGTGCCGAATAGATTTCCGGACTTTGCAATTCCAGTTTGCTGTCGGCAAATTTTGCAGTCTGTTTCACATAATCGATACCGGCATAGGCGGAGGTAATGTGTTTTTGACTGCGTGAAAATACGCGGTCTGCTTTGATTCCTGCCGCTTTGGATTTGGAGCGGTAGGCATAGCGGGTCACGCTGGGCGTTAAGATGCTTTGCGATTGCGACGCGGCGGCGTAAGTGCTGAATGTCCATGCGCCATAAGGAACTTGGTAGAACAGGCTGCCGCCGCGACTGTAATGGCTGTCGTGGTTGTTTAGATTGGTATAGCCGTTTAGATAAAGGGAGTCGCTCAATCCCAACGGGCTGCCAATATTCAGGCTACCGCGCAGTGTCGTGGTATTGGGTTTACTGCCTTTATTGTCGATGGTAATGCTGCCGCCCCAATGTTTTTCGGCATCGTTGTTGAGTTGGATGGAGGCGGTGCCGTCATCATGCGGATAAACATCGATGCTGACGTTGTTGCCGACAACATGGTTTGCCTGTTCGATACCTTGGTCGAGGTATTGGATGTTCAGCGGTTTGCCTTGATGATTTGGGAAGAGGGTGTCGACGTTGACCGTACGGGAGCCGCCGGTAATCTCACGGATTTTGCCTTCGATGACTGCCAATTTCAGGATGCGTTCAGGCGTGGTTTCAAATTTGATTTGCGTGTGCGGATAGCCTTGAGCGATATAATCGGCAACGATATCCCGGTTCAGTTGGTTGATGCTGTTTTGATTGATGCATTTGGGTAACTTGGCTTCAATCTTTTTGGAATCGATGAGGGTAATACCGGAAAGCTCGATACCGGTGTAATCCAAGCATTCGGTATTGTTTGCAGACGGCACCTCTTGTGCAACCGTGTCGTTATCTTGTTTTTTCTGTAAATCCCATGCCGACTGCTCGCGTTTTTGGATTTCGACCGAATGAATCTGGTCGAGATTGTCGCGGAAGTCTTTGTCGAATTGGTTGGGTACGTTTTTATCGATTTGATCGAGCGGATTCGGCGTATTGGCCGCATAGGTGTTTAGCACGGAAAGAATCAATACGGGCAGGGGAAGAAGGCGGGATTTATACATGGTGTCGTAATTTTATAGGGATAATAATTGGGTTTATTTTATCGAAAATAGCTGCTTGGGCGTATCGGTTTTTATCGTTGTCTGTAATCTGGGTTTATTAAGCAATGATAGGATAAATTTCTATGATGATACCATAGAAAGATTAAGGGAATTTAAATAACAAAAACCTGCCTTTGAAAAGGCAGGTTTTTTCAGACGGCCTGTGAGCCGTTAAAGATTTTGTAAACGCTCGACAGAAGGCGCGTAGTAGTAAGCACCTGATACGGCTTTAGACAAATATTTCAGCAGTAAGTCGGTTTTACCGTCTGCATCGCCGAACATATTGAGCAGCTGAACTTCAATATTGTGCAACGTGTTGCAATAGGAAGTGAACATCAAACCATGTTCGCCGCTGATTTTGCCGAAGGGCAGGCTGCGGCGGACAATTTTCAGGCCAACGCCGTTTTCTTTAACATTGACGCGGCCGAGATGGGAATCTGGCAGGCGCACGTCTTTGCTAAATTCGTCATTGGTTTCTTTGCTGCGGCCTACGCTGGCTTCTTGTTCGGCAGTAGGAACAGTATCCCATTTTTTCAAATCGTGCAGGTATTTTTGCAGCAAAACATAGCTGCCGCCGGCATCGGGCTTGCCTTCGGGAATAATGGCGACATTGCGCACATTGTCATCGCCCTGCGGATTTTCCGTACCATCGACAAAACCGTCCAAGCCGCGGTCTTCATACAGGCGCAGGCCGTGTTCTTCAGTGGATACGCGGATGCTGTCGCCGAATGCGCCTAAAACAGATTGAGCTAAGGCATAGGCGGCTTTTTGCTCGGTGGCTTGAATGTGGATATAGAGATCGTGTTGGGTGGAGGGGGCGAGGCCGTTGCCCAATTCAGGGAAAGGTTTGATTTCGCTGCCTTCGTCAGTATGACCGAACGATTGCCATGCGCGGCTGCCAAAGGCAATGGTCAAACCCAAAATATCATTTGGAAAACGGGTTTTCAGTTTGGCCAAGGATTCCAAAGAAAGGCGGCAGGCAGATTTGATGTCTTCGTTGCGGCCGTCTGAAATGTCTGCTTCGATAAAAATACCGGCTTGTGCGTGATCAGGAATAATAGCTGATTGAGGTTGGCTCATGATGATTCCTTTCAAAATATTATGGGTTTTTACGCGGGAGATTATACACTGAAAGTTTCAGACGGCCTAAAATCTGCCTTTTGATTTTTTTAGGGCCGGAAAGTCATGTTTGGCAAGATGTTTTTTGTGAGCGTCATTCTGTTACAAGTGTTTACATTCGGGCTTGGGCGTTCACTGCAATGGCTGTTTGCGCCTTGGATTGGCAAAGTTGGCAGACGTTGGCTGATGGGTATTTCCTATTTCATTACAAACGGCTTGTTGGTCGGCTTGCTGCTGGAGTTGGGACATATAATGTTCCGCGTGGTGGCGTTTTGGATGGTAATCTTACTGTTTGTGATGTATGCCGCGTTGGCGACATTTATCCTGTATCTTTTGCTGCGCCGTTTTATGGCGCGCCAACCGCTGTCACGAAGTCTGCGGCTGTTTGCACCTTTGTTTGTGGCCGGTTTACTCGGTTTTGGGATGTATAACGCCTATACGCCCGTTGTCCGCCATCAAACCGTATTCATCAATAAGAAAATGGATAAGCCGCTGCGTATCGGCGTGGCCAGCGATTTGCACTTGGGGATTTTGTTTGGCGCGCGTCAATTAGACAAGCTGACGGACATCATGAAGCAGGAACAAGTCGATATGGTGTTGCTGCCGGGCGATTTGATGGACGATACCGTCGACGCGTACTTGAAAGAAAACATGAAACCGCATTTGCAGAAGCTGACTGCGCCGATGGGCGTTTATGCCACTTTGGGCAATCATGATTGGTTCCGCGATCAGAAGCGTATCAAGCATGAATTGGAAGCTGCAGGCTTGACGGTTTTGGCCAATCAGGTTTTGGAAGTAAATGGTGTGTTGCTGGTAGGGCGGAGCGATGATTTGGATCGCAAGCGTCCTAGTACGGAGCAGCTTTTAGAAGGTCAAAATACTCAATTACCGGTTTTACTGATGGACCACCGTCCTACTTCAATCGAAACCCATGCCCGGCTGCCGATTGATGTGCAGGTTTCCGGCCATGTCCACAACGGCCAAGTAGCCCCCGCCAACCTTATCGTCCGTACGCTTTATCGTCTTGCTTATGGTTATGAAGCAATCGGCAACGGCCATTTCTTCACCACTTCAGGCTACGGCTTCTGGGGTATTCCCCTGCGTTTGGGTTCGCAATCAGAAGTGTGGGTTATCGACATCAAGTCAAAGCATTGAAATAAAAATATAAACTTCAGGCCGTCTGAATTTCAGACGGCCTTTTTATGAAAATTGGGAAAAAATATTGAAATTGGATTATAATCGATGTTAATAAAATCAGCCACCGATATGAGTGGCATCATAACTAGGGAACTCACTATGGGCATTATTAGTCTTGCACTTATCTTCGTATCAATCGCCGCTGTCTTATTGTATTTCAAACAACAGTTGAAAGACCGAAAAAAAGACTGTCGCGAATCCTTTGTCTCTTTGCGCATTGCACTCGACTGCCGACATCAGGCCGTCCGTCATGTATTGGATGCATACAGCAAACATCTGCACGAGCAGGGCATTGTATCGGATCAACACGTTCAGCAGATGTGTACCGAAGTCGAAACTGCATTGGTGCAAACTGCCAAAACATTTTCCGAATCCAAAATCAAACATCTGTGCGAAGCCGAAACAGCATTGAATCATGCGCTGAAAAAATTGCAAACTGCCGTCAACGGCCTTTTGAAACAGTATCCTGATGAGAAATTGGCTGGTTTGATGGAAATGCTGGATGCAGCAGAGGCAGAAGTCGCATCGGCACGCCGTACTTACAACCGCAGAGCCGGAAGTTACAACCATCATTTAAACAAGCTGCCCAACCGTCTTGTCGCCAAGCCATTAGGCTTTGGCAAGCAGGCAAAATTGGTTCGTTTTACGGAAAACCAAACGCAACGAATGAGCAGCAATATGTTGGCTTAAAAATTAAGCAGTTTGCTGAATAAGCGATAAATAAAAGGCCGTCTGAAATATTAATTTCAGACGGCCTTTTGTATGCTGTTAATGAAAAATACTTAGGCTTTGGCCAATTTATTGGGCAAAGCGGATCAGGCTGTCGGCAAGCTTATCGGCTGCAGTTTCGTAACCTTGTGCAGAGAAGTGAACGCCGTCTTTGGCTGCCAAGCCTTGAGCCATCCAGTTTTTCATGCTGCATGCCCCGCCCATCGCGTCCTGCCAAGACCAGAACATGATTTTTTCGTCACGGGCAACGCGTTGCTGCATTTGTTGTACTTCGCTGAGTAAGACCGGACGGTTGCCGCAGCTGCCGTAGGCAGTTTTCAAAGATTCCGGAGCGCCGAGGATCAGGATACCTGCGTTGGGCAGGGTGTTTTTGATTTGGCGGATGTAATTACGCCATGTCCGTTCGGTAGAGGAAATATCGAGATTGCCGGAAAAGGCTTCATTGGTACCGTAGGCAAGGATGATTAAATCGGCTTTGGTTTGTGCCAAATCTTCCCACATACCCGGCCGCCATTTTGACCATTGGGATAACTGCGCGCCGTTTATGCCCATGGCGGAAACGGTTACGCCGCGTCCGGGGCGTTCGATATTAATGAAACCGATTTGCCAAGGCATGCTGCTGCTGAGCGTCATTGGCAGGGAGGCGTTGGTATGCAACAGTTGCCAGCCGTTTTGTTTGGCCGGGATTTCGCGGCCGTTGACGGTCAGGGTTTGCTCGGACCAAACCGGTTTGCCGAAAATGGAGATTTGTTGCATATCCATGCTGCCGTCGGCTGCGCTTAAGGTAACGCTGCCGCCATCGGCGCGTGCTTCAATACCGCCGAAAGAAAAATCGCTGTGTGATTTGCGGCTGCTGATGGTGTTCCAACCGCTGCCGCTGTAACGGACGGTAGCCATACGCTGGCCCTTGACGGTGTTGGGATAAACCCAACCGATGCCGCCGTTGCCCCATTGTTGTTGCAAACGGCGACGCAGGCGGTCGGTGAAATAGTCGCCGGCGGTGTGTGAGTCGCCGACTTGGATAATGCGGAACTTGCCGTCTGACGTATGGTTGAGCTGTTGCAGTTTGTTCAGCCAGGCAGGGCGGTTGGAGCCATAGTTGCTTAACAGGCCGTCATTGGTTGCGCAGGCGGTAATAGGGAGTGCGAGAAGCGTGAGGAGTAAGGTTTTATTCAATTTCATGGTTGTGTATCGTGTGTAAAATTAATTTTTTCCATAATTTTTCCGGCCAGTAGTTTTTGGCCTTCTGCGGAAAAGTGAATGCCGTCCTTGCTGCGGTAACGGATGATTTTTCCATCTACTTTGACAGAGTCGGCATATTCTTCTGCGCCATTGCTCAACAGTTTGTCGGTCGGCAGCCAGATGGCTTGAGGCGATACTGTACCCGACAGGATTTTGTCGAGGTAGCGCATCTGTTCGTTGAGCTTGGCTTTTTTCATGTAAGGAATGCCCAGCCAAATGACTTGGACATCATGTGCGGAGGCTGCATCAAGAATACGGCGGACGCGGTTGAGGTATTCTGCCTCCCATTCGGGGGAAGCGAACTTCAGATATTTTTTACCCATCGGGAAATCCCAAGGGTCGTTAGGGCCTAAGAATACAACCAAAACGCGGATGTCGGGTTCTTTTTGCAAAGTTTGTTCGATGGTTTTCGGCCAGTCGAAGAAATTAGGGTAGGACAAACCGGTACTTTGTTTGCTGAGGTTGACCGATTGTACGCCATATTCTTGCTTGAGGTGTTTTTGTACGAAAGGTGCAACGCCCTGCATCAGTGAGTCGCCGGCAAAGAAAACTTTATTGCCTTTTTTCAATACGACCTGCGTTGCCGACTGATCATCCTGATTGCTTGGCTCGCTGGCTGTGGTATCCGTATTGTTAGCCGCATCAGAAGCGGCAGGCTCTTTTTGATTGTCCGATGTTTCAATATTCTCCGTATTTTCAGACGGTCTTGTTGCTTCAATGCCAGAGTCTTCCGAAGCCAAAGCGTCTTCCGTTTCCAGTGAAGCTTTCAGGCCGTCTGAAAATTCGTAGGCTTTTTGTTGCCAATCCGCACCGATACGCCACCAAGCGTATTCGGATAAAGGCTCAAGCGGACTGTTCTCATGATAGGTCTGCTGCCAATAGGCATTGATGGAGTTTTGGGCAAACCACGTCAGCGCAACCGCACTGAGCAGAATAGAAACAAACAGGGAGATAAAGCGTTTCATGTTCTGCTCCTTAAAAATTGGCGTAAATAAAGCCGGGAATGCCGGACGGGGCGAAGATGATAATTAGGGCGAGGATAAGCGTGATGGGGATAAACCACAGCCATGCAGGCAGTTTGTCCAAGCCTTTTACCGATGCTTCAAATAAGCGAAGCAAATACGGGTACAGCAAAAGCATCATCGCAAATGCACCCAGCAACATGAGGTTGGTCGGCAGAGGCGCGTTCCAACCTTTGTCATTGGCAAATAATGCGCTGAACAGCATTTCCGTATCGGCAAGCGTTGCGCTGTTGAACACGACAAAAGCGAAACAAACGAAATGGAAAGTAAACAGCCAGGCAAGCGGTTTGCCGATTTTCAGACGGCCTAAGGCATTGCGGCCGACGATTTTGTCGCCGCAGTTAAGGAATACCAACGCTACACCGTGCAACGCGCCCCAAATCAAAAAGCTCCAGCCGTAGCCATGCCAAATGCCGGAAAGCAACATGGCAATCATCAGATTGAGCTGGGTGCGGCCGAAGCCTTTTTTGCTGCCGCCCAAAGGGATATAGATATAGTCGCGAATCCAAGTGGACAGGCTGATGTGCCATCTGTCCCAGAAGTCGCGGATGTTGATGGCGCGAAGTGGCGCGGCAAAGTTTTTCGGCAGCTGGAAGCCGAGCAGCATGGCCAAACCGATGACCAAATCCGAGTAGCCGGAAAAGTCGAAAAAGAGTTGGAAGGTGTAGCCATAAATCGCAGACAACACGCCCCAGCCGTCGAACTGGGCCGGATTTTCAAAAACAGGCGATACCCAGCCTTCCGCCAACACGCCGGCAAGCCACCACTTTTTGGCAATGCCCAACACAATCAGGCCGACTGCCAAAGCCGGATAAATCAGTTGGCGTGCCTGTTTGGTGCGGATTTGCGCCAATGCGCCTGCTTGTTCGCCGTCTATGCTTTTAAAAGCGGCCGCACGGATAATCGGGCCGGATGTGATGGTGGGGAAGAAGCTCAGATGCAGTAGGAGCTCGTGCCATTCAAAACGGTCTCCTTTAGGCTCGCGGTAGCAATACACCAAGTAAGCCAGCGATTGGAAAGTGTAATAAGACAAGCCCAAAGGCAAAAGGATGTCGATGACGGCGCTTTGCCCCGTATATTGCTGAATAATCGGGCGGAAAAAGTCGAAATATTTGAAGAAACACAAAACAGTCAATGCTGCCGAAATACCGCAACCCAGCCAAAATTTGCGGATATTCTCGTTTTCAGAAAACATCAGTACGCTGATCAGGTAAACCACAGAAGAGTAAACCAAAATCAGCGCGGCAAAAATGGGGTCGATACGGTAAAGCCAGCCCAGCCCGGCAACCAAAAGTAAAACGTTTTGAACTTGCGGAAAACGTGCAAATGCCCAGTACAACGGCAAAAATATGATAAAGAATACCGCAAATTCAATAGACAGCAACGGCATGACAATTCCTTGATGTGTTTAAACTTTCAAACTTTTCGATTGATTGTTATTTTTTGGCGTTAAGTTTGGCACGGACGACTTCGACTACCGCAGGTAAAATCGAAATCACGATGATTGCCGCCATGACTAAGCCCAGATTGTTTTTTACGACGGGGATATTGGCGAAGAAGTAGCCTGCATAGGAAAACGACAATACCCACAACACCGCGCCGATAATGTTGTAACGGATAAACGTGCCATAGTGCATATCGCCCATGCCTGCGACAAATGGCGCAAACGTCCGCACAATCGGCACAAAGCGCGCAATGATGATGGTTTTGCCGCCGTGTTTTTCATAGAACGCATGGGTTTTTTCCAAATACGAACGGCGGAAAATTTTGGAATCCGGATTGGCAAACAGTTTTTGTCCAAAATACTTGCCGATCATAAAATTGGCCGCATCGCCTAAAATGGCAGCCGCTAAGAGCAGCAATACCATGACGTGGATGTTCATGCCACCGATGGCCGCAATACCGCCTGCAGCAAACAGCAGTGAGTCGCCGGGTAAAAATGGCGTTACGACCAAACCGGTTTCGCAGAAAATCACAACAAACAAAATCGCGTAAATCCACGGGCCGTATTGGGCGGAAAGGTGGACAAGGTGTTGGTCGATATGGAGGATGAAATCAATAAGGGTAGAAATCACTAGGGTTCCCCAAATAAAAAGGCCGTCTGAAAAAGAACAGACAAATGTTTCGGCGAGAAGTTCGACATTGTAAAACCAAAGCGGAATAAAACCAATGCCGTGAGCGCGTCAAGATATGTTTAGAAGTGCAGATATGTTGCAGGTATAGGCTTCAGACGGCCTTTATCCTTGATGGTGGACGGCAAAACAACGTAAAATAAAGCCGATTTCAACCTAACCGGTGCGCCTTTGTGAACCAGCTCATCTTCGATTTTGCCAACCATGATTATCCCAGCTTCGACAAATTTCTGGGAACAGAAAATGCCGAGCTGGTGTATGTGTTGCAGCACAAACATGGGCAATTTATCTATGTTTGGGGCGAAGAGGGCGCAGGCAAAAGCCATCTCTTGCAGGCATGGGTCGCCCAGGCGCTCGATGCCGGACGAAATGCCATCTATATTGATGCCGCCGTTACGCCGCTGACAGAAGCCGCGTTGGATGCAGAATATCTCGCCATTGACCAAATCGAAAAGCTTAATAATGAAGAACAGGCTTTACTGTTTGCCATCTTCAACCGCTTCCGCAACAGCGGCAAAGGCTTTTTGCTTTTGAGTTCCGAATATACGCCGCAGCAACTCGTTATCCGCGAAGACCTGCGCACACGCATGGCGTATTGCTTGGTTTACGAAGTCAAACCGCTGACCGACCGGGAAAAAATCGATGTGCTCGTCAGCATGGCGGCTGCTCGTCAGGTAACCATCGATCCGGAAATTTTCGAATACCTGCTGAACCATTGGCGGCGCGATATGAACAGCCTGATGCAAATGCTCGATACCCTCGACAACTACGCCGTTATGATGGGCAAGCGCATTACTTTGCCGCTTTTGCGCCAGCTTTTAAAACAACAGGAAACCCAATGAAAAACCTTGCCATTTTCGACCTTGATAATACCTTGATCAATACCGATTCGGATCACTCCTGGCCGCAATACCTGATTAAAAAAGGCATAGTCGATGCGGCTGAAACAGAGGCGCAAAATGAAAAGTTCTACCAAGACTATCAAAACGGTTGTCTTGATATCGATGCCTTCCTCAAATTCCATCTCGCGCCTTTAACCCGTTTCAGCAAGGAAGAATTGGCTGAGTTTCATCGCGAGTTTATGGCCGAATATATTATTCCGCACATTTCTTCGATGCAGCGTATGTTGGTGCAAAGCCATCAAATGGCGGGCGACGAAATGTTGGTTATTTCTTCGACCAACGAATTTATCATTACCCCTATCTGCCATCTTTTCGGTATTCACAACGTCATCGGCACACAGCTTGAAACCGGTGAAGACGGCCGATATACCGGCAACTATGTCGGTACGCCCAGCCTGAAAGAAGGCAAAATTACCCGATTGAACCAATGGCTTGCCGAGCGAGGTGAGACCTTTGAAAGCTACGGTAAGGTTTATTTTTACAGCGACTCCAAAAACGATTTGCCGTTGCTGCGTATCGTGAACGAACCTGTCGCCGTCAATCCGGATGCAGAGCTGGAAAAAGAAGCCAAAGCAAAAGGTTGGCCGATTTTGAATTTCAAATAACGATCAATCAGGCCGTCTGAAATATTTAACCTAACCACAACCCTAATAAGGACTAAAACATGAAAACGACTAAACTCCTCGCCTCAGTCCTGTTGTTTGCCGCTGTATTCGGTACCGCACAAGCAGCCGATACCGAAACTCTGGAAGCCATGAAAGCGCAAAACGGCAGCGTTAAAACCGTTTTGATGGATGTCTTCACAACTCCTGCTGGCAATGTTGACCGCGTGAATATCATTCAATCCAGCGGCAATCCTGAAATGGACGAACGCGCAGTGAAAAGCGTTTCCAAATATCCTTATCCGAAACGCAAAACCGCATCTAAATACCAACACACCGTTACTTTTGAAACCAATGTTGAAGTAATCAACAACTGATTCGGACGCAAGGCCGTCTGAAAAACAGAAGGCGTTTTGATTGGGAAATCCCCTGTCAAAACGCTGTTTTATTCTTTAAACAAGTATAACCAAAATTGCCGTAAAACCACACGCTCCGGTGCTATACTGAAACAAATAAACCGCTTCATCACACATCATGTCTCCCCGTCCAGTTACCATTACTTCCTACAATATGCACAAAGGCATGTCTGCGCTCAACCGCAAAGTGCAGGTCAACCGCATGGCTGACGCGTTGGGTGCATTGGGTTCGGACGTTTTGTTTTTACAAGAAGTCCAAGGACAACATCTCAACAGAAGCCGCCGTACCGACTTCCCCGATGCGCCGCATTACGACATCATCGGCGACAGCCTCGATTATCATCGCAGCTACGGCAAAAATGCCGTCTATCCCAAACGACACCACGGCAACGCCATTCTCAGCCGCCTGCCGCTGAAAACGGAAAACAACCTCGACATCAGCGTCAACAAACTCGAACAGCGCGGCCTGTTGCATTGCGAGGTCGTACCCGAAGGTTGGGAAGATCCGCTGGTGTGTCTGTGTGTCCACCTCAATCTGCGCGAACCTGACCGCCTCAAACAATACCGCGCCATCAGCGACTATGTCGACCGCCACATCAACCCTGACAGCCCCTTGATTATTGCCGGCGATTTCAATGACTGGCGGCAAAAATCAGCACGTGA
This sequence comes from Neisseria sp. 20925_1_37, assembly GCF_041433255.1. NCBI lineage: Bacteria > Pseudomonadati > Pseudomonadota > Betaproteobacteria > Neisseriales > Neisseriaceae > Neisseria > Neisseria sp. 20925_1_37. The sequence continues at coordinate 137,497 of NZ_JAPWBC010000002.1, forward strand.
GCTGGGCAGGGCATTAGATTTGAACGAAGTATTTGTCGATAATACAGGCAAACGCCCCAAAACCTTTCCCTCGCGCCTGCCCATCCTCAGCCTTGATCGCATTTACACGCGCAATCTTGATGTCATCGATTCTGAAATCCACAACAGTAAAGACTGGCAACATTTGTCAGATCATCTGCCGTTGAGTGTAACGGTTAGACCGCATCGTAAAATGAATATGAAATTAGATAGAAAAATGTAAGACTGAAATCTTTTTTAAAGCACTATTGGTAGTAATGTATTAAAAAGTTTTTTTACTTAGATATTTGAGACAAAAACAGGCCGTCTGAAACGTTTCAGACGGCCTGTTTTAAGTTTATAAAAAAGCGCAAACCTTTTTAAATCAAAAGTTTGCGCTTTAAATCTGGTGGAGGCGGGGGGAATCGAACCCCCGTCCGAAAGTCCTCTACAGAGCGTTCTACATACTTAGTTGTGTCTATTTAGAATCTCGTCCCCATCATGCCGACCAACAGGCCTTCAGAGAACCAGTTACCTTAAATCTCGTTTCCTGCCAAGTAACCCGACAGAAAACCAGTCAATGTAGAATGACGTTGCGGTAGCTTGCGCTACACAGCCCATTGACCAACTGCTGCAACGGCAGGCCTTAAGCGGCCAGTGCGTAAGTTTCGTCGTTTGCGACTATTTAAATTCAGTGTTTAACGGGAAATCTGAGACCCCGGTATGCCCGCATCTGCTTTGCAACCCCCGTCGAAACCAAGATCGCCCCCAGATAGGAAAAGTCGATTATACGCATGTCAGCGTGCTTTGCCAAGTTGCTGATTGATTGAAAAGGCCGTCTGAACAGCAGTTTGCTTTTTCAGACGGCCTGTTTGGTTTAGGTTTATTGATGGTAGTTTTGCAAGAAGCGTTTGAGTTTGTCCATGGCTTCTTCGATTTGATGAACGGGCGGCAGGGTAACGATACGGAAGTGGTCGGGGCGTATCCAGTTGAAGCCTGTGCCTTGGACGAACAGGACTTTTTCACGTACGAGTAAGTCGTAGATGAATTTCATGTCGTCGTGGATGCTGTACATTTCGGTATCGATTTTGGGGAACATATACAATGCACCCATGGGTTTGACGCAGGATATGCCCGGAATCTGGTTGACCAGTTCCCATGCTTTGTTGCGTTGCTCGAGCAGGCGGCCGCCGGGGAGGAGGAATTCGTTGATGCTTTGGTATCCGCCCAAGGCCGTCTGAATGGCGTGTTGCATGGGTGTGGTGGCACAAAGGCGCATAGACGAGAGCATGTCGAGGCCTTCGATATAGCCCTTGGCATGATGTTTCGGGCCGTTGAGCACCATCCAGCCTTGGCGGAAACCGGCCACGCGGTAGGCTTTGGAGAGGCCGTTAAAGGTAATGGTCAGCAAGTCGGGGGCGAGGGCGGCAATGTGATGATGTACGGCACCGTCGTAGAGGATTTTGTCGTAAATTTCGTCGGCAAAAATAATCAGGCCGTGTTTGCGCGCTAATTCGGCGATTTCGAGCAGGATTTCTTTGCTGTACACCGCGCCTGTCGGGTTGTTGGGGTTGATGACGACAATGGCTTTTGTTTTCGGCGTAATTTTGGCTTCCATATCGGCAAGATTTGGGAACCAGTCATTTTCTTCGTCGCACAAATAATGACGCACATTGCCGCCGGCCAGTGTTGCAGCGGCGGTCCACAGTGGATAGTCAGGCGCAGGAATCAGGATTTCATCGCCGTCGTTGAGCAATGCCTGCATGGACATGGTAATCAATTCGGAGACGCCATTGCCGATGTAAACGTCGTTGACGGTAACGTCGAGCAGTCCTTTGGTTTGGTAGTAGTGGACGATGGCTTTGCGTGCGGAGTAAAGGCCTTTGGAGTCGCAATAGCCTTGCGAAGTCGGCAGGTTGCGGATGACGTCAACCAAAATTTCGTCAGGCGCTTCAAAGCCGAACGGAGCCGGATTGCCGATATTGAGCTTGAGGATTTTGTTGCCTTCTTCTTCCAGTTGCAGGGCTTTTTTGTGAACTGGGCCGCGAATATCGTAGCAAACGTGATCCAGTTTGGATGATTTAGGGAATTTCTCCATGATGTGTGTTCCGTAAAATTGTTAACAATGGGATAAATGTACTCTTTTTGTGGGTAAATTAAAAGGGTTTCAGACGGCCGAGGCTTACTTATTGCGCGCTTCAGCACGGCGAACCGTCACGCTTTTACCGCCTATGCCCCAGTTGTCCATATTGATTTCGTCGATGACGACGACGGTCGTCTCGGGATTTTTGTTGAGAACGCGTGAGAGTAATTCGGTGACGCCGCGAATTAATTCGGCTTTTTGTTCCGCACTCGGGGCTTCGTTGCCGCCGGTTACTTTGATGTTGACGTAGGGCATGGCTTTTTCCTTTTAAAATAGTGTTCACATGTTATCTTATTTTTATCAGGCCGTCTGAAATTTGATTGCAGGATTTTTCATTGCTCATGACTGCTTTTACAAAGAATTAAGTTTTTTGGAATAGATTGTTTTTAAAATGCGGTTTTATTTTGGATGGATATCGTCATGAACCGTTTTCTTCAGACTTTGATTGTGGCCGCGCCGATGGTGATTGCCGCGCCCTATGTGGCGGCGGAAACGCATCCTGCGCAAAAGCAGATGCAGCAGAATATTGATGCTGTGCTGAAAATTGCACGCAATACTTCTTTGACAGAAGCGCAACGTGTGAAACAGGTTGAGCAGTATGCCAACCGTTATTTGGATTATGAACGTATTTCGGCTTTGGCTGTCGGCGCGCCATGGCGTGAATTTTCTGCCAAACAGAAAACTGATTTTATCCGTGCATTCAAAGACATGGTGATTGCGATGTACTCGCATTCTGCACTGATTGGTGCGGCGGATGCGAATGTACGCCTGTTGCCGAAGATGACGGCAAACGGCAATAAGTTTGATGTTTTCTCGGAAATTCAGACCAAAAAAGGCACCAAGTATGAAGTGGCCTACCAGCTTTACCAAAGTGGCGGTGCGTATAAGATTTACAATATCCGCGTGGACGGTACCAGCTTGGTAACGGTATACCGCAACCAATTTGGCGAGCTGATTAAGAGCAAAGGCATTGACGGTACGATTGCGACTGTTGCAGCCAAGGGCTTGAAGAAACAATAAGGTAGATTGATAAAAAGGCCGTCTGAATATTCAGACGGCCTTTTTGTGTTACGGGCTGATTAAGCACGTTTGCGGAATTCGCCGGTACGGGTATCGATTTCGATTTTGTCACCGTTTTCGATATAAGACATCACTTGGATTTCAGTGCCGCCGACCAGACGCGCGGTTTTCATCACTTTACCGGAGGTATCGCCTTTAACGGCAGGCTCGGTGTATTCAACTTCGCGAACGATGATGGTAGGCAATTCTACGGAGATTGGGTTGCCTTCGTAGAAAGTAACTTCGCATTGGTCTTCCATACCGTCAACGATGAATTTCAACGCGTCGCCGATGTTGTCGGCTTCGATTTCGTATTGGTTGAATTCTTCGTCCATGAAGACGTACATAGGATCGGCAAAGTAGCTGTAAGTACAGTTTTTGCGGGACAGGATAACGACGTCGAATTTGTCGTCGGCTTTGTAAATGGTTTCAGAAGCGGCACCGGTCAGCAGGTTTTTCAGTTTCATGCTGACTTTGGCGGAAGAGCGGCCGCCTTTGATGTATTCGGTTTTTTGAACGACCATAGGATCGTTGCCGACCATGAATACGTTGCCGGCGCGCAGTTCTTGTGCTGTTTTCATTGTAGTTTTCCAATCAAATCGGTTGTAATAAAACGCGCTATTTTAGCGTATTTTTTTGTGCTTTGAAATAAAGGCGGCAAGTTTTTCAACGGCACTTTTTTGAGCAAAAAGTCCATCCCGCCATTTTGCCGCGCTTTGCCGCCATTCATTTTGGTGTGCCGTCAGGGTTTGCCATGCTTGCAGGCGTTGGCTGTCGCTGAGTGTTTCACCGTTGTTGAGTTCGTCGGAAAGACGGTGGTGTGCCGTGGCGACAACATCCGGATAAACCTGATGCGCTTTGTCCCAAAAAGCGTGCAGCTTGTCGAGATGGATATTTTCTTCTTGCGGATAGATGTGCCAAAAGAAAGGTTTTCCGGCGAGCTGGGCGCGAACAAAGCTGTCTTCGCCGCGTATGACGGCGCCGTCGGCAAGGTTGAGCAGTTTGTCGAAATCCTGTTGGGGGACAAAAGGGATTTTGATCAGGGTAACGTGGTCGCTCTGATACACATTGCCGTCTTCAAGCAGGGCGTTTTGCGGCACTAGGCTGCTGTTTTTAAGGCTGGCGATGATTTGTGTACCTGCAAGCAGCAGGGTAATGGGTTGGCCGGCTTGTTGCCACATGGTCAGCCATTTTGCCCAAATATCGCTTTGATAGCCGAAAAGCAGCCATTCAGGCGCGTTTTTTGTGGGAAGTTTGAGTTGTCGGCGCAAGGCTTCCGTATCAAAGCGGGCAGATTCGGCGTAATCACGTTCGCGCAGCAGGCCGCCGCTTTTTTCGCTGAAACCCATAAACCAAAAGTATTTCTGTATGCCGCCAGCCTGGGGCGAAGGCATTAGGTGCAGCCTCTCGTTGCTGTCTTCTGCGCTGAGGTATTCCCAATTGAGCCAAAGCGGTCGGTGTCGGCGGATGATGGTTTGAATGTTGTCGGGCAGTTCGCAGGCGAAGGTTTCGATGACGATGTCGGGGGTAGGGGCTGTATCGGTATCTTCGGCATGGTCGGCTTGCCAAGCGTGAATGCCGATGCCTTGATGGATATTGGGAATCGAGGCCAAGTCAGGGCAGAGTGCCTGAAGGGACGGAAAGTCGTCTGTCCACAAATGCACTTGCCAGCCGAGTTCGCGTTGCAAAACACGCGCCAGCCGCCATGAAACGCCGATGTCGCCGAAGTTGTCGATGACGTTGCAGAAAATCCAGCAAGTATAAGGTGGGGTGGTGTTCATGGAAAAATATGCCCAAGGCCGTCTGAAAACATCAGAATGCGCCGAAATAGTGGAACAAATAAACAATCAGCAAAACAATAGGGATAAACATCCAAATGCTTTGCCGTTTCAATTCGGGCTCTTGTTTGAGGTGGTGTTTGATGACGTCAAAGAGGACAAATTTAAATAGGAACGTGGCTTCGCAGGCAAGGATGATGCCGTTGATGAGGTGTTGCGTTTTGTCTTCGGGCGGGTTGAGGGCAAACCATAAAAGGGTGGCGAGCGGAATCAGGCAGACAACGAGCCAGCGCAGAAGGATGGGTTTGGACATGGTGTGTGTGCAAGAAATAAAAAGGGCATTATACCCTGTCGTCTTTCAGACAAGTGCAAATCAGGCTATCATTCGTTTTATTTGAAGCGAACATTTATCCCTATGCAAACCCAAGCCATCATCCGCCATATTGTTCAATGGCTCAAAGATTACGCCGAGCAGGCGCATGCCAAAGGTTTTGTCGTCGGCGTATCCGGCGGCATCGATTCTGCCGTGGTTTCCACCCTTGCAGCGCAAACCGGGTTGTCGGTTTTGTTGTTGGAAATGCCGATTCGTCAGAAATCCGACCAAGTCAACCGCGCACAAGAACACATGGGCCGTCTGAAAAAGCGTTATCCTAACGTAAAAGCGCAAAGTGTTGATTTGACTCCGGCGTTCGATACGTTTGCCGATACCGTTGACGTCAGCGAAACCGAATTTCCCAACAAACAGCTGGCACTTGCCAATGCACGCAGCCGCCTGCGCATGACGACGCTTTATTATTACGGCCAGCTACATGGTTTGCTGGTAGCGGGGACGGGTAACAAAATTGAAGATTTCGGCGTCGGTTTCTTCACCAAATACGGTGACGGCGGCGTGGACATCAGCCCGATTGCCGATTTGACCAAAACTCAAGTGTACGCGTTGGCAGCCGAGCTGGACGTATCGGAAGACATTCAAAAAGCCGTACCGACGGACGGACTTTGGGATACCGAGCGTACCGATGAAGAGCAAATGGGCGCATCTTATCCCGAACTCGAATGGGCGATGAGCGTGTACGACAGCCACAAGCCTGAAGATTTTGAAGGCAGACAGCGCGAAGTTTTGGCAATCTATACCCGATTGCACAAAGCCATGCAGCACAAAGTCAATCCGATTCCGATTTGCAAGATTCCGGAAGAGTTGTTTTAAGTTTGAACATCAAAAGGCCGTCTGAAAACGCTGGATTAAGGTTTTCAGACGGCCTTTTATATTTTATTTCAATAAGAATTAGGAATATGCTTGAAAAACAGCATCATCAAATACCAAAACAGCGTAGCGGCCGCCGCGCCCAGCAATACCCACGCGCTGATTTTGGCGATTTCCCGAATGGTGCGCTTTTGTTTACGGCTGAACAAACGGTTCACAATCAATGCCGCTATGGCGCAAAAGAAAAAAAATCGCAAAAGCCTGCCAATCATTCCACATTCTCCCAAAAATATTGCCTTTAATCAGGGCAGGCCGTCTGAAGCCTCATGCACAAAACAAAAACGAAACGTTATAATACCCCTTTTGCCGCTTCACTTGGAAATTACAAATGACAACAAATGCCTCAGTGGGCATTGTAACGCCCCAGAAAATCCCGTTTGACACACCGCTTGCTCTGGAAAACGGCAAAACCTTACCCCGTTTCGACCTGATGATTGAAACCTACGGCACACTCAATGCCGACAAAAGCAATGCCGTCCTTATCTGCCACGCCCTGTCAGGCAATCATCACGTTGCCGGCAAGCACAGTGCAGAGGATAAATACGCCGGTTGGTGGGACAATATGGTCGGCCCCGGCAAACCTATTGATACCGACCGCTTTTTCGTTGTCGGTTTGAACAACTTGGGCGGTTGCGACGGCAGTACCGGCCCTTTATCAGAAAATCCTGAAACCGGCCATGAATATGGCGCGGATTTCCCTGTCGTAACCGTCAAAGACTGGGTGAAGTCCCAATCCATGCTTGCCGATTATCTCGGTATTCAAAAATGGGCGGCCATTGTCGGTGGCAGTTTGGGCGGCATGCAGGCATTGCAATGGACGATTTCTTTACCTGAACGCGTTGCCCACGCGCTCGTTATCGCTTCCGCGCCTAAACTTTCCACCCAAAACATCGCGTTTAACGATGTTGCCCGTCAGGCTATTTTGACCGATCCCGATTTCCATGAAGGCAATTACCGCAGCCATCATACCGTTCCTTCACGCGGTTTACGTATTGCGCGCATGATGGGACACATCACCTATCTTGCCGAAGATGGCTTGGGTAAAAAATTCGGCCGTGATTTAAAATCAGACGGTTATCAGTATGGTTACGGCGTTGAGTTTGAAGTGGAATCTTATCTTCGCTATCAAGGCGACAAGTTTGTCGGCCGCTTTGATGCCAACACTTATCTGCTGATGACCAAGGCACTCGACTATTTTGACCCGGCCGCCGATTACGGCCACAACCTCACGCGCGCCGTGGAGAATGTGCAGGCCAAGTTTTTTGTTGCTAGCTTCAGCACCGACTGGCGCTTCTCGCCACAACGTTCGCATGAATTGGTCAAGGCATTAATTGCCGCGCAAAAATCTGTGCAGTACATTGAAGTCAAATCCAATCACGGCCACGATGCCTTCTTGATGGAAGACGAAGCCTATATCCGCGCGGTTGCCGCTTATATGAACAACGTTTACAAGGACTGCCAAAAATGAATCTGCGCGACGATTTGCAACTCATTTACGATTGGATACCCGAAGGCAGCCGCGTACTTGATTTAGGCTGCGGCGACGGTGAGCTGTTGGCCGCGTTGGTGGAACATAAAAATTGCACCGGCTACGGCGTTGAAATCGATACCGACAGTGTAATTGCCGCCATATCCCGCGGCGTGAACGTCATTCAAGCCGATTTGGAAGAAGGCTTGGTGGCTTTTGGTGATCAAAGTTTTGATGTGATTGTCTTGAGCCAAACCATTCAGGCGATGCAGAACACGGAAAAAATCCTGCGTTGCCTGATGCGCGTAGCCAAGCAGGCGATTGTCAGCTTCCCTAATTTCGGCTACTGGCGCAACCGCTTTCAAATCGCCGTCGGCGGCCATATGCCGGTTTCCGAGCGGATGCCGTATCATTGGTACGATACGCCCAATATCCATTGGTGTACCCTCAAAGACTTTGATTTGTTGTGTGCCAAGAATAAAATCCGCGTGCTGGAACGTGCGGTCATGACCGGCAACCGACAGGTCAAACATCTGCCGAATTTATTGGGCAGTCTGGCGTTTTATCGCGTAGGTTGATTGCGCTCATAGATAAAGGCCGTCTGAACAGGTAATCACGAAAGCATAGCTTTTGAGATACCTGTTCAGACGGCCTTTTATTGTTAAAGCCGGTTTAAGCCTGTTTCAATTTTTCCAATAAGGCCAAACTGCCGGCATCGACCAGACGGTAGGTTTCGTCAAAGTCGCCTGTGTACCACGGATCGGGAACGTGGTTGTAACCTGAATCAGGGATAAGGTCGGTCAGTTTGAAGATTTTGCCAGGGTGGAAACCGAGCTGCTTTTCAGTTTCTCTGAGGTTGTTGTCGTCCATCACGATGATGTAGTCGAAATGTTCGGCATCGCTGGGTTTGATTTTGCTGCTGGTAAAGCCTGACGGGTCGATGCCGTGTTGTTTGAGTACACGGCGCGTGCCTTCGTGCATGTTTTCCCCGTCGTGCCAACCTGACGTGCCTGCGCTGGCTGTAATGACGGCATTGCCCATGCCTGCTTCGCGGGCGCGGTGGCGCAGGACGTATTCGGCCATAGGGGAGCGGCAGATGTTGCCTAGGCAGACGAAAAGGATTTTGTGGGTTTTCATATGCGTGAAAATGAGCGGTAAGGTTTGAAAATCAATGCAATACGCTAAACCGTTTTCAGACGGCCTTGGCGTGTTGCATTTTCAATTTAGTTTACATTGCTGAAGAAAGGATTATGGCCTTCCAGTTTCAATGCTTGGGCATAAGTAGGGATGTTCTCGTTTTCGCCCAATGGGTTGTGCAGCAGGTAGAGGTGCTCGATTCGGCATTCGGCCATCAGGTCGAGGAAGTTTTGCTGAACGATGGCGATATTGTCGGTTGAGGCCAGCTCCCAAGTGAAGGTCTGCGGAACGATTTCAAACGCGCTGTCTGTTGCGTTGAAGCTGAACTGGAGCTTGCCGTCCGCTTTTGCTGCGGCAACAACGCCGACACGCGGGCTTTGCATACGGATAGCGCGGATGGCGTTGGTGGCAAAAACATCCATGGCCATGCGTTGGCGGGTGTGGCTGCCGTCGGTAAGCGCGTTAAGCGGCGTATTGGGCGAGAGTGGGTTGGTAAAGAGGGTAACGCCGTCGAGGGCGAGATGCTCTTGCCAAACCTGCATCAATGGCAGGCCTGCCTGTTGCAGGTTGAGGCCCAAGGCCGTCTGAATGTCTTTATTGCCGTAGCCCAGCGCGTAAACAACATGGACGGATTGACCTTCGGGCAGCGTCAATGGTTTGTATTCGAATTTTTGCAGGAATGCGCCTGCCGCTTTATCGTTTTGCTTAGCTTGGAACCACTCGCCCGGGGTAACGCTGCTCAAATCGGTAGATTGGACGAGGTAGGGTAGCCATTGCGTGTTTTGCGTGAGGGTGCGCAGGTTGGGGTAGTTTTGCAGGCAGGCGAAGAGGGCTTCGGTAGGCAGTGTGAGTGGCAGGGTTTGTTCTTTTTTACAACCGGCGACCAAAACGACAGGCAGGGCAAACCATTGGGCTTCGTTATCGTTTTCTGCCTTCAGGACTTCGCCTACGCTTTGAATCAGGCTGGTGTAAGTGCCGACATCGGGCGCCATGGTCATTGCCAATGAAAGGTTGATGTAATGGTTTTGGCTGAGCATGGTGCGGATTTCGGTTTGTAGTTGGCCGGCCGAAAGTTTGCGTGATGCGGAGGAGGAGTTGTGCGCCAGCTGATAGGCATTGAGCAGAAGGTAGTTTTTGATAGGGCTCTGCGGATAAGGGCGGGTATCTGGAAGAACAAAGGTTTTCATGACGGTTTGAAGTGTTGTGTTGTAAGTGTGGCGATTATAGCAATTTAGTCAGTCGGTGTGCTTGTTAATAAATTAAATTCAACTGGCGATAGGGGATACGCTTCATTTCTACACGGTTTGAGTATCGGCATTTTCTAAGTTGGGGAGGGCAAATGCCCGATGTGTTATAATCCATGACCAAACATAATTCAGAAAGGAACAAAATCATGCGCTTGCTTCATACTATGCTGCGTGTCGGCAATCTCGAACGCTCTTTGGAGTTCTATCAAAACGTATTGAATATGCAACTGCTGCGCCGCCGCGATTATCCTGAAGGCCGTTTTACTTTGGCTTTTGTCGGTTATGGCGATGAAGCGGACCATACTGTTTTGGAACTGACCCACAACTGGGATACCGAGTCTTACGATTTGGGCGATGCTTACGGCCACATTGCGATTGAAGTCGATGATGCTTACGCGGCGTGCGAGCGTGTCAAAGAGATGGGCGGTAAAGTGGTACGCGAAGCCGGCCCGATGAAACACGGCACGACTGTGATTGCGTTTGTTGAAGATCCGGACGGCTACAAAATTGAATTTATTCAAAAGAAAAGCGGTAGCGATTCGGTGCAATATTCATCTTAAGACATAAGATAATGGAAAAGGCCGTCTGAACATTCAGACGGCCTTTTGTTTGATCAGCCCAACTGTTTTTGCTTTTCGCTCAACAGGGCGTGTACTTGAAGCGCGGTAACATAGCGGTCTTCTCCTGCTTCAATCGGATCGAGGAAATGCAACTCGACCGTACTGGAAGGTTGGCTGATGACCATGCAGATAGATTGCCAGAGGCTGATGTCGCCGTAGTAGGCAGTGTGCGGATTGGGGCTGCTGCCGTCCGGATTCGGATAGCGGCAGAGTGCCGGAATAATCGGTACGCCTGCATCATAGGCCGTCTGAAAAAAGCTGGGTTTGAACGGCAGGATTTCACGGCCTTCGGTACTGGTGCCTTCGGGGAAAATGGTGACGGTATCGCCGTTTTTCAGTGCTTCGGTCACGCCGGCGATTTTGGCAGAATTACCTTTGATGCCGCGGTTGCGCGAGACATAAACCGTTTGCGCCTGTGTGGCGAGATAACCGACCACTGGCCATTTGGCCACATCGTCTTTAGCCACGAAACGGCCGGGAAATGCGCCGTTGACCGCCATAATGTCCAACCATGAAATATGGTTGCTGATAAGCATTTGGCCGCGGCCTTCTTGCGGCGGCGTGCCGAAGGTTTGCAGTTTCATGCCGCAGGAAGCGAGCACGCGCAGCGACCATAATTGAATCGCGCGCAGTTTGCGTTTGCTGCTGTAAAAGGGAAACAGAAAAAACATTTCGGCCATGCCGTATAAAAGGCAGCCGGCAATGCAGAGAAGACGGAAGATAAAACGGATTTTGGCGGTCATTGTGTGTGTTTTTATAAAGATTAGGCAGGCCGTTTGAAGTTTCAGACGGCCTTTTATTATGAATCGGTTTTAGGGGCAAAACGCTGCAAGTAGCGGTCGGAAAGGTGGTTGATGTCCATCATGATCAACACATCCGCGCAGTTGAACGCTTCATCGACGCAAGGCTCGCCGCAGAACCACGCGCCTGCTTTGAGATAGCCTTTGATCAGGGCGGGTACAGGCGGATTTTCAGACGGCGTGATGCTGTCCCATTTGAGCGGGTTGAGCGGTTTGACGCGCCATTGTTCCGGAGCGAGGTATTTGTCTTTTAAAGCATGATATAGGCCGGCCGCATCGTTGCCGCCGTCGCGCATTTCGATACTGCCGCAACCAATCATAAAGCGCAGGTTTTCGTCTTTCATGAATTTGACCAAACCGGTCCACAACAGCATGACCAAGCCGCCGTTGCGGTAGTCCGGGTGGGTACAGGCGCGGCCGAGTTCGACGGTTTGCGGCAGGATGTCTTTCAAAGGCTCAAGGTCGAATTCATGCTCGCTGTACCAGCCACCGACTTTTTTAGCGGTTTCTTCGGTAATCAGGCGGTAGCAGCCGATTACCTCGCCGGTTGCATCGTCAAAGGCGAGCAGGTGGTGGCAATACTCATCATAAGGATCGACATCGCGGCCGTCATCGCTTTCGATTTCTGCCCCCAATTCTTGGGCAAAAACCTGATAGCGCAATCTTTGGGCGGCTTCGATTTCAGCTTGGGTTTCTGCAAGGCGTACGCTCAGGCCGATTTTGGGGCCCGTTTGATTGAAACGGCTGGGGGACATGATGTTTCCTGTTTGAAGAAAATGGCTGATTATAGCGGATATACGGACAGATTTATATTGATTTGCTTTGCGGTAGGGCAAATTATGTCGGGTTGTTGGAAAAAGGCTTCAGGCCGTCTGAATTTGGCATGCCAAGTGGTAGAAGCGTAAAATCAACGTTTTTGCCGCTTTTTTATTATGGAAACCTCTTTCCTGCTTGCCGGAAAAATTACCGAGCTGACGCTGATTGTTTTGATGGGCGTGGCCTTGGTGAAGGCCGGGCTGTTGAAATCGGAAAACAGCTACACGCTCTCGGTCATCGCGCTTTACCTAATCAGCCCGTCCGTCATGATTCACGCTTTTCAGATGGACAATACGCCGCAGATTATCGAAGGGCTGAAGCTTTCCGTCATGTTGGCGGTGTTTTTCCATGTGGTATTGATTGTTTTGGGCAGGTTGTTTAAACACTTGTTCAAACTCGATGCACTCGAACACGCGGCGACGGTGTACAGTAATTCGGGCAACCTGATTATCCCTTTGGTGATGTCGGTATTTGGTACGGAATGGGTGATTTATACCAGCGGTTTTATCATGGTGCAGACATTTTTGTTTTGGACGCATCTGCGCCTGTTGATTTGCGGCCGAGGCAATGTGGCTTGGAAAACCATTTTCACCAATATCAACATCTTATCCATGTTGGTCGGGCTGCTGATGTTTGCCTTTCAAATCAAGCTGCCGCATATTATCGATAATACGTTGGCGACGGTGGGCGGCATGATTGGCCCGGTTGCCATGTTGGTGGCGGGCATGCTGCTGGCCTCTTTGCCGTTGCGTTCGATTGTGTGGACGCCGAGGCTTTATCTCGTTGCTTTTTTAAGGCTGATTTTGATTCCGGTATTATTGCTTTTCGCCGTTAAAGCCTGCGGTTTTGCCCATCATGATGCGCATGCGGATACGGTTGTGTTAATCAGCTTTTTGGCAACGACTTCGCCTGCCGCTTCGACAGTTACCCAAATGGCAGTTGTTTACGGCAAAAATGCCCAAAAAGCCAGCGCGATTTATGGGCTGACGACCTTGCTTTGTGTGGTAACCATGCCGGTGATGATTGCGTTATATCGTTGGATTATTTAAGAAAAGGGCAGGCCGTCTGAAACTTTAACTTTATGTTTCAGACGGCCTGTTTGGTATTTTAATTTTGAAAATAACTTTTATTATCAATTAATTAAGCAATTAAAAAACTATACAAAGCCGTTTGCAGCGTGTATCCTTACGCCTAACATTCATTCAATATAAATCTTTAAAGGAACACAGCCATGACCGACTTTACCCTTTGGGAAACCGCGCCTTTCAATTCTACGATTGACCATATCCTGCAACGTTATCACAATGTCCACCGCGCCCAGTTTGAAGAGTTGGTACCGCTGGCGCAAAAAGTGGCTCAGGTTCATGCCGATACTTTCCCTGCCGAAGTTCCTGATTTGTTGGCCTATATGCAAAACGAGCTGTTGATGCACATGATGAAAGAGGAGCGCATGTTGTTCCCAATGATTAATCAGGGCGTGGGTCGCGGCGCGGCAATGCCCATCAGCGTGATGATGCACGAGCATGAAGAACACGACCAAGCCATCGCGCGTCTGGAAGAATTGACCAACAATTTTGAGCTTCCCGAAGGCGCTTGCGGCAGCTGGACCCGTTTGTACACTTTGGCCAAAGAGATGGTGGATGATTTGAAAGACCATATCCATTTGGAAAATGAGATTTTGTTCCACCGCGTTTTGGCTTCTTAAAATTTGAGCTTAATCAAGGCCGTCTGAATGTTCAGACGGCCTGTTCTTTAATCCCTTGCTAATTTAGTGCAATAGTTCTAAAATTTTAATAAAGAAACAAAATTAGGTAGTAAAGGCACACATCCGTTTTTTTGTTTACTTGAGAAGGAGTTTATGAATGAAACATTCTAAAGTTTTACTATCGGGTATTCTGTTTGCTGCTGTGACTGCATGCGCCCAAACGACGGGCGGTAGCTGGAGCGCCTTGCAGGATACGAAAACAGGTGTGCAGTCGCGACCTTATTATGAATTTGGCAATGTGGTTCAGAAGATTTCTTTTAAGAAAACCGGCAATCCGGAAAATGGTCTGAAAAAGCCTGTCTTGACGGTGTATCGCCAAGGCAAGCTGTTGGGCGAAGTATATAATTTGGAAGCCTCTCATGGCAGCCCCTTGTTGCCAACCCTGTTTCTGGTAAACGGCAAGTCATTAAATGTAAATGACGGCAACGATAAAAAACAATTAGCTTCTGCGAAGAGAATCGATTTTTACGATTTCGGCCACGGTCGTATCGGCCATGCAGTCTTTACCGCGCCTAACGGCATCTGTCAGGATATGAAACACGGCAAAGGCGTTTCTTACAAGCTGGTTACCAACTATGTTAATTTTCCGGATTATCCTGCGCCTGAAAATATCTTGATTATCACTGCGCAAGGCAAATATGAGCAAGACGGGTTTATATTGGATGCCACTGAGTCAAGAGTGACCAGTGCCAATAAAGAGTTTGCCAAAAAATATGGCGAAGCCCTGAAATCCAAAAATGGCCCTGAGACCAGGCATGTGAATATGGCCAATGCAGCCAGTGCGGAAAAAGGCAGACTGTTGGCTGATTATATCTGTCAGTAATCATATTAAAGGCCGTCTGAAATTCAGACGGCCTTTTTGAATCATGAATGCATCTCTTGTTCAAACGACAGCAGAATCTGTTTTACTTCATCCGCTTCTTTGACGGCACGGATACTGTCGAACAATACCTGCGCCTGTTCAAACTCTTTTTTCATCATGCCCAGCCATTGTTTCAAACGGGCAACCGGATATTTGTTGTTGGCCTCTTTGGCAAGGCATAAGTCGAAGAACTGGACTATCCATGAGGAAACTTCGGCAAAGTCGGTGTCTTTCACTGTTTCGCCGTTTTCATATTGCTTGATTTGCCGTGCCAAGTCTGGACGGATAACCGCGCCGCGCCCGAGCATCACGCTGTCGCAGCCGCTGACGGTTTTAATGTCGAGATAGTCTTGAAGGCTGAACACATCGCCGTTGGCAGTAACGGGAATACTGACTGCATCGCGGATTTTGCGCACCCATTCCCAATGAGCCGGCGGCTCGTAGCCTTCGACTTTGGTGCGCGCATGGACGGTTAATGCGCATGCGCCGCCGTTTTCAATCGCGGAGGCGCATTCCAATGCCAGACTTTTGTCTTCATAACCGAGCCGCATCTTGGCAGTCAGCGGAATGTGTTGCGGCAGGCGTTGGCGCAGGGTGTGGACGATGTGGTAAATCAAGTCGGGCTCTTTGAGCAAGACTGCACCGCCTTTGTGTTTATTGACCGTCGGCGCGGGGCAGCCGAAGTTAAGGTCGATTTTGTCCGCACCGAAACGCACGGCTTCCAAAGCATTAACGGCCATGTTTTCCGCATCGCTGCCCAAAAGCTGGACAGTGCAGGGCGTACCGGCCGGCGTGCGGTTGGCATGGGCGATTTCGGGAACATATTTAAGCCAAGTGGCGCGTGAGTGGACCGTGTGCGTAATGCGGACAAATTCGCTGACGCATTCGTCAAATCCGCCGATGCGCGTCAACAAGTCGCGCATCACATCGTCCACCAGCCCTTGCATGGGGGCAAGAATAAGCTGCATGAGTCAGGCCGTCTGAAAAAAGGAGGACATATTGTAGCGGTATATCGGTTAAAATACACTCTTAAATCATGTTTTGCCTAACTTAGAATGAATCCCATAAATTTTATTTACACAAAATTTTGCTAGTTTGTAGGTAAGTTGGGAGTCATCCCATTAAGGATAATTATGAATTCAACTATTAGCTTGCTTATCCTCGCCAAAAATGAGGAAAAAAATATTGGGGAGTGCATTAAAAGCTGTACTTTTGCCAATGAAGTTATTGTTATTGATGATCATAGTAATGATGAAACTCCTATAATTGCTGAAAGTTTAGGAGCTAAGGTAATTACTAGAGATATGAATGGAGATTGGGGAAAACAACAAACGTTTGCGATAGAGCAGGCAAAATCAGATTGGATTTTCTTTATTGATGCTGATGAACGTTGTACGCCAGAGTTGTGTAAAGAAATTGAAGAGGTTGTTGCGCAAGGACAGCCTTTTGGTTATTGGGTAAAACGTCTTAATCATTTTCAACGGAAATTAGTACGTCATGGTTCTTTAAGTCCTGATTGGGTTTGCAGGTTGATGCCAAGAACAGGTAGTTATGTAGAAGGGGTTGTACATCCTAAAATAGTCCATCAGCATGGTAATAAGAAGCTTCGAGCTCCTATGCTTCACTATACTTATGAAACATGGGAACAATATTTGAGAAAGATGAATCAATACTCTACGCTTGCAGCTGAAAAGTATAAGCAAGAGGGTAAGGCTAGCCGTCCATTTTTTGATTTGATTTTGCGACCATTATTCGCTTTTATTAAAATGTATTTTTTAAAGAGAGGATTTTTGGATGGGATGCTGGGCTATACTCTGTGTAAAAATTATGCAAACTATACAATGAATAAATATGTGAAATTAAAGTACCTTCTTTCGAAAAAATAGATGTTAAGTATTAGATAATACTAAGAGGTCACTTAAGATATTTATTTGGGTAAAAAATGGTTACATTATTTAGAGTGTTCTATAATTCCAACTATGTGTAATTTTATTTCGGTGAAGGCCGGATTTTGGGAGTTGTTATGTCAACTATGTTTTTTATCCAGTTTGCCGTTGTGCTGCTGTGTATCCTGATTGGTGCGCAGGTTGGCGGTATTGGTTTGGGCGTGCTCGGCGGTATCGGCTTGGCCGTATTGTCTTTTGGTTTCCATCTTCAGCCGACCAGCCCGCCGATTGATGTGATGCTGATGATTATGGCGGTAGTGTCTGCCGCGGCGGCCATGCAGGCCAGCGGCGGTTTGGACTATATGATTAAGATTGCCACGCGCGTGTTGCACCGCAATCCGAAATACATCACCTTTATCGCACCGGCGGTAACTTACACCTTTACCGTCTTGGCAGGTACGGGCCATGTGGCTTACTCGGTCTTACCCGTGATTGCCGAAGTCAGCCGTCGCAATGGCATCCGTCCTTCCCGTCCGCTGACAATGGCGGTTATCGCTTCCCAATTTGCGATTGTCGCCAGCCCGATTGCCGCCGCCGTTGTTGCCTGCGTCACCATGCTTGAGCCGCAACACATCACGATGGCGGACGTGTTGAAAGTTACCGTTCCGTCCACGATTTTGGGTATCGGTTTGGCTTGCGTGTTCGTAAACAAACTGGGCAAAGAATTGAAAGACGATCCGCATTATCAGGCTTTGCTGAAAGACCCGAACTATGTGAAAGAATACATCGATGTGGAGGAACAACAAACCGATGTCGCCATTTCGCCGAAAGCCAAATTGTCGGTCGGTATTTTCTTGACTGCGGCATTGCTGGTGGTCGTGATGGGTGCGCTGCCTGAGCTGCGTCCGGCTTTTGAACACGATGGCGCGATCAAGCCTATGGGCATGGCGCATACGATTGAAATTGTGATGTTGTCTGCTTCTGCGCTGATTATTTTGGCGTGTAAACCCAATGGCGATGCGATTACCCGAGGTTCGGTATTCCATGCCGGTATGCGAGCCGTGATTGCGGTGTTTGGCGTGGCTTGGTTGGGCGATACCTTGATGAACGGCCACTTAACAGAAGTGGAATCGACCGTCAGCCATTTGGTTGAATCTGCACCATGGACCTTTGCCTTTGCCCTGTTTGTCTTGTCGGTATTGGTCAACAGTCAAGGCGCGACAGTGGCGACGCTGTTCCCAATTGCCATCAAACTGGGTATTCCTGCGCCCATCATTATCGGCACATTCGTTGCGGTAAACGGTTATTTCTTCATTCCGAACTACGGCCCGATTATTGCCGCTATCGACTTCGATACAACCGGCTCGACCAAAATCGGCAAATTTATCTTCAACCACAGCTTCATGATTCCGGGCCTGTTGAGCATGGTATTCAGCTTAGCCATCGGTTTGTTGTTGGTTCAGCTGTATTATTGATAGGCTGAAAAATAAAGGCCGTCTGAAATTAAATTTCAGACGGCCTTTTTGATATTGTTATTTGGGAGCTTAATTGCAGTATTTATTAACGTCGTTTTGGTATTGCTTAATCAGGCTGTCGCGATTGGCCAAGCGCGCGCTTTCGGCGACTTGACGGTTGATTTTGGCGATTTTGCAGTTTTCCAGCTTGTTTTGGCGGTTTTGCTCTTCGATTTTTTTATTGCGTTCTTCGATTTGTTTGTTTTGTTCCGCGACCTGTTCGTTGGGCTGCTCGGCAACCGGTTCAGATGCTGCAACAGCAGGCGCAACGGCAGGTTTGACGTTGTGCGTACGGATGTTGACCACGCCGGAACGCTTCGGTTGCAGACGGTTTGGCGTATCGGAATAGCTGTTGCCCGACGTGCCTTTCCAAGTGTACACCTCGGCCGCGCCGGTCAGGGCGGTGGAAGAGAGAAGGGCTGCTGCCAGACAGGTTTTGAGTACGGAAGATTTCATGGGTTTCCCTTATGTAAATGATGTTCTCATGCGGCTTATTTTACTTGAAACTGCAATGCGTTGGCATATTTTTGTACGCTAAATCAGATCATGTAAAAAAATAACGTTAAAACATGTATTGCCAATGTTAGCATCAAGCCGGTGTGATATAATGCCGTGCATCTTGCACAAACTGAAAGACCGAGCATCATGCGTATTGTAGAAAAAGCCTATACTTTCGACGACGTTTTGTTGGTTCCAGCGCACTCAAACGTGCTGCCTCGAGATGTCAAACTTCAAACCAAACTCACCCGCGATATCACGCTCAACCTCCCTCTACTTTCTGCTGCAATGGATACCGTTACCGAAGCGCGTCTGGCCATCTCAATGGCTCAAGAAGGCGGCATCGGCATTATCCATAAAAACATGACGCCGGAGTTGCAAGCGCGTGCCGTTTCCAAAGTGAAGCGCCATGAGAGCGGCGTGGTGAAAGATCCCGTTACCGTTGCGCCGACCGCATTGATCCGCGAAGTCTTGGAAATGCGCGCACAACGCAAACGCAAAATGTCCGGTCTGCCTGTTGTTGAAAACGGCAAAGTAGTCGGTATCGTGACCAACCGCGACCTGCGTTTTGAAAACCGTGTCGATCTGCCGGTTTCTGCCATCATGACTCCTCGCGACCGTTTGGTTACCGTTCCTGAAGGTACCAGCATCGATGAAGCTCGTGAAATCATGCATGCGCACAAAGTTGAGCGCGTTTTGGTATTGAACGACCAAGACGAACTCAAAGGTCTGATTACAGTTAAAGATATTCTGAAAACAACCGAATTCCCTAATGCCAACAAAGATGCCGAAGGCCGCCTGCGCGTCGGTGCTGCAGTGGGTACCGGCGGCGATACCGAAGAGCGCGTCAAAGCATTGGTAGAAGCCGGCGTGGACGTGATTGTGGTCGATACTGCCCACGGCCATAGCCAAGGCGTGATCGATCGCGTGCGCTGGGTCAAAGAAACTTATCCGCACATCCAAGTCATCGGCGGCAACATCGCGACTGCCAAAGCCGCTTTAGATTTGGTTGCTGCCGGTGCGGATGCCGTTAAAGTCGGTATCGGCCCGGGCTCGATTTGTACGACTCGTATCGTGGCAGGCGTGGGCGTGCCTCAACTGACAGCGATTCACAATGTTTCCGAAGCCCTGAAAGGTACAGGCGTTCCCCTGATTGCCGACGGCGGTATCCGCTTCTCCGGCGATATTGCCAAAGCTCTGGCAGCAGGTGCATACAGCGTCATGCTGGGCGGTATGTTTGCCGGTACGGAAGAAGCACCGGGCGAAATCGAACTCTACCAAGGCCGCTCTTACAAGTCTTACCGCGGCATGGGTTCGTTGGGTGCGATGAGCCAAGGCTCTGCCGACCGCTACTTCCAAGACAAAACCGACAGCACAGACAAATATGTTCCTGAAGGCATTGAAGGCCGCGTTCCCTACAAAGGTCCGATTGTGAACATCATCCACCAGCTGACCGGAGGTCTGCGCTCCAGCATGGGTTATTTGGGTTGCGCCAATATTGCTGAAATGCACGAGAAAGCAGAATTTGTGGAAATCACTTCTGCCGGTATGAGCGAATCTCACGTTCACGACGTACAAATCACTAAAGAAGCACCTAACTACCATCGTTAAACCAGTATAAAAAGGTCGTCTGAAAATATTTCAGACGGCCTTTCTGTTTTTATAAGGTTTTAAAAATGAAGCAAATATTGCTTGCTGACGTTATGCTTGGTATTTTGGGCGTGGTATTTGCAGAATAGTTGGGAAGACAAACGCTTTATGCGCTCAAACCAGGGTTTATCTGTTGAAATGACGCGTATCAACTAGTACGTTTTGAACTGAGCGATTAAACCGAGTTTCAGACGGCCTTTTAAAAATCGTATTACAATAAGCCAAAATTAAAAACACATTCCATTATGTCCAAAAAAATCCTGATTATTACCCCAAGCTGGATTGGCGACTGCGTCATGACCCAACCGCTTTATCGCCGTTTGCATGAGCTGCATCCCGGCTGCACCATTGATGCTTTTGCGCCCAAATGGTCGATGGCCGTATTTGAGCGTATGCCTGAAATCAACCGTGTGATGGAAAATCCGTTTGGACATGGTGCGTTGGAATTGAAAAAACGCTGGCGTATCGGGCGTGAATTGGGAAAAGAAGGCTATGATCAAGTGATTGTTTTGCCCGGTTCGCTCAAATCCGCCATTATTGCCTTGGCTACGGGCATTAAACAGCGTACGGGCTACGTCGGCGAGTCACGCTATTTTTTACTGAACGATATCCGTAAGTTGGATAAGGCAGCATTGCCTCTGATGGTTGACCGCTATACTGCGTTGGCGCATCCGACCCAAGAGGATTTTAACGGGCATTCTGATAATCCGTGTTTTAAGATTGATCCCGAAAGCCGTCAAGCCGCTTTGGCAAAACATGGTCTGACGACAGATAAACCGATTTTGGCATTTTGTCCCGGTGCGGAATATGGCCCGGCCAAGCGTTGGCCTGCGCGTCATTTTGCCGAACTCGGCCGCCGCTATTTAGCCGAGGGTTGGCAGGTTTGGCTGTTTGGTTCGCAAAAAGATTTCGATATTGCAGATGAAATCAACCGACTTTCAGACGGCCTGTGTACCAATCTTTGCGGCAAAACCAATCTTCCGGAGGCGATTGATCTGTTGTCTTGCGCCGATACGGTCGTGTGCAACGACAGCGGTCTGATGCACCTTGCGGCCGCGCTTGATCGGAAATTGGTTGCGGTTTACGGCTCATCCAGCCCTGACCATACGCCGCCTCTAAGCCAAAAGGCAAAAATCGTCAGCTTGAATTTGGATTGCTCGCCTTGTTTCAAACGCGAATGTCCGTTGGGGCATACGGATTGTTTGAACAAACTGACGCCGGATATTGTGCAAAAAGCGGCGGAAGAGCTGGCTCGTTCGGCGTAATCCAATAAAGATTAGATGAAAAACAGCAAAGGGCGGATTTGAATCTGCCCTTTTGGTTTTTCGTTTCTTTTATTTTTTAATAAAAGGCCGTCTGAAATCATATTTCAGACGGCCTTTTTTGGTTTGAAATCAATACATTTGATTATTTTTGATGCAGATTATAAACGTATTCCACTTCTTCGCGGCTGCCCATGAATACGGCAACACGTTGGTGCAGGCCGGTAGGTTGGATGTCGAGCATGGCTTTGATGGCGTTGTTTGATGCGCCGCCGGCTTGTTCCATAAGCAGGCTCATCGGGTTGGCTTCGTACATCAGGCGCAGTTTGCCCGGTTTGGATGGATCGCGTTTGTCTTGCGGATACATGAATACGCCGCCGCGCATCAGGATGCGGTGGATTTCGGCAACCATGCTGGCTACCCAGCGCATATTGTAGTTTTTGCCGCGTACGCCGGTTTCGCCTGCCAGCAATTCGTCAATGTATTGTTGAACAGGGGCGAACCAATGTCTTTGGTTGGACATATTGATGGCGAATTCTTTAGTAGGTTCGGGAACGCGCGGATTTTCTTTGGTTAGCAGGAATTGGTTGGCATCGTCCAGAGTGAAGACGAACACGCCATGACCGACAGTCAGTACCAGTTGGGTTTGCGGGCCGTATAAAACATAACCTGCAGCTACTTGGTCGCGGCCTTTTTGTAGGAAGGACTCGGTAGTCAATGCGCCTTCAGGTTTCGCCAAGATGGAGAAGATGGTGCCGACGGAGATGTTGACGTCGATATTGGAAGAGCCGTCCAACGGGTCAAACAATACCAAATAGCCGCCGTTTTCGTGTGTGGCGACATAGGTGTCTTCTTCTTCGCTGGCAAGGCCTGCGATGTTGGCATTGGCTTTTAAAACATCAATCATGATGTTGTTGGCGATGACGTCAAGTTTCTTTTGGTCTTCGCCTTGGATGTTGCCGGTACCTGCCATGCCCAAAACGCCGGAAAGCGCGCCGAGGCGGACTTTGGCGTTGATGTCCAAACAGGCGGCGGCTACGGATTCCAGTACGCCGGCCAGCTCTTGCGGCAGTTTGTGTTCGGGCAGGTGTTGGGCTAAGAATTGGTTCAATGTCTTCATGGTTTCACTCTTTTCCTAAGTTTGAATCAGGTATTTTTCAATTTCAGGCCGTCTGAAAACGGCGTGTTCATTTGGTTTTGCTCTCGGCCATGCCTAAAACTTCTTTTGTGCAGGCGATGCTGGTGTCTTTGATGCGTTTTTTCAGCTCGTCGCTCATGGAGTCGCTGCCGCCCAAAAGTGAGGTCGCTTCTTCAGGATTGATTTGGTCAACTGTTTTTTCGCCGATACAGCGGCAGATTTTTTCAGTGGTTGCGGAATCAAACGGGCTTTTTCCGGAGGCTTTTTCCACGCAGGCTTCGGTTGCCGAGCGGACAAATTCGGTGCGGAAACTTTGGGTAAATTCTTCTTTAAATTCGTTTTTTACTGATTCGCTGCACGCGCAAAGCAGGAGTGTGCAGGCTAGGGGTGTGCGTATATTCATGAGTGGACGGCCGTTAATTGTTATGTTGTGAATTGTAGTGGAAAAAGGCTTAAGTATAAAGGGTTAAGGCCGTCTGAACAGGCGTGGCGGAAAAATTGAAGCGCTTGGGTATAGGCTCAGACGGCAGCGTTTATTTCGTTTTGTTTTCCAATACATAATGCGCGCCGGCATCTTGCGCCAAAATTTTGGAAAGTTCGGGCAGATTGTTTTGCAACTGTTCGGCAAGCATATAGGGCGGGTTGATGACGAACATGCCGCTGCCGTGCATACCGAAGCCGTCGCTGCGCGGCGTATGGACATGAAGCTCGGCGTGCAGATAATTGTCGGGAGCGATTTTTTTGAGTTCGTCCGGCAGTTTGCGGCTTTCTTCACGGCTCAAGCAGGGATACCAAACCATGTAGCAGCCGGTTTCAAAGCGTTTTAAAGCATCTTTTAAGACTTGGACGACACGGCGGTAGTCTTGTTTTTCTTCGTAGGGTGGATCAATCAAGACGGCGGCGCGGCGGGGCGGAGGAGGCAAGAGTGAAATCAAACCTTGATAACCGTCCGCTTGGCTGACCTGTACTTTGCGCGGCGGACGGACTTCGCGCATATTGTTTTGCAAATGGACAAAATCTGCAGGATGCAACTCAAAGAGGCGCATTTTGTCGCTGTCGCGCGTGAATGCCTGTGCCAGCCAAGGCGAGCCGCAGTAAAGGTTGCCTTGCGGCAGTATTTGTTTCAGACGGCCCACAAATTCGGCCAATTCGGCAGGCAGCTTGTCAGCTTGTTCCAAGAGCGCAATGCCTTGTTTGTATTCGCCGACTTTTTGCGCTTCATCGCCGCTCAAATCATACAAACCGGCACCGCTGTGCGTATCGATATACCAATAGGGCTTGTCTTTACGGTTGAAATATTCGAGGACGAGGAAGAGGGTAAAGTGCTTGAGCATATCGGCATGGTTGCCGGCATGGAAGGCGTGGCGGTAGCTGAGCATGATCGGGCTGCGGAAATAAAAATCCGATTATACCCCAAACCATCGCCATCACCGCTTTCAGACGGCCTTTGTGCCTGGAAAATGCTACAATATCCGCCTTATCGTACCATCGGAAAGAAGACATCATGTTTACAGGCATCGTACAAGGCATGGGCAAAATTACAGACATCGCCCAACCTTCGCCCGACTTTCGTACCCACACTGTCGAGTTGCCCCCCGAAATCGCCGACAATCTGCAAATCGGCGCTTCTGTCGCCAACAATGGCTGCTGCCTGACCATTACCCGAATCGACGGCAACAAAGTCAGCTTTGATTTGATGGACGAGACCTTACGTAAAACCAATCTCGGCAGCTTGAAAGTCGGCGACAGTGTCAATTTGGAACGCGCGGCACGATTTGGCGATGAAATCGGAGGCCATGTGATGAGCGGCCATGTGATGGCGGTTACCCGAATTTCCCGTATCGAATCCAGCGAGTTCAACCGTACAGTTTGGTTTGAGCTGCCGGAAAACCTCAAGCCCTACATCTTGACCAAAGGCTTTGTCGGTTTGGACGGTTGCAGCCTGACCATAGGCGAAGTCAGCGACAGCGAATTTTGCGTACACCTAATTCCGGAGACTTTGGAGCGTACCCTGTTTGGCAGTCACAAAGAAGGCGACCTCATCAATATTGAAATCGATCCGCAAACCCAAGCCGTTGTCGATACCGTGATGCGTGTATTGGCTCAAAAGGCCGTCTGAAAAAAAAGAAAGCCAAAATGAAATTATCCAATTTTTTGAAAAAAGCGAATTCCGTTTTAAACCGTCTGGATTTAATCCTGCCTGACGAAGCCGGTAAAACCGACTGGCGCGCTTTGGCCTACCGTTGGCACAGTGTGGGCAAAAAAGGTATTTTGGAAAGCCTGCCGCGTCCGCATACGTTTCCTTTGAGCAGATTGGCGGCAGTCGGTTCGCAAACCGACCGGCTGAAACGCAATACCGAGCAATTTTTGGCAGGTCGTCCGGCAAATAATGTCTTGATGACCGGCGCGCGCGGTACGGGTAAATCCTCCTTGGTTAAAGCGTTGTTGCACGAATACGCCGAGCGCGGCCTGCGACTGATTGAGGTGGACAAAAGCGATTTAATCAGTTTGCCGGCTTTGTTGACGCTGTTGTCCGAACGTCCCGAGAAATTTATCGTTTTCTGCGATGATTTGTCGTTTGAAACCGGCGATGAAACCTATAAAGCCTTGAAAACTGCTTTAGACGGCGGACTGTCGCAACGTTGCACCAATGTTTTGGTTTATGCCACTTCCAACCGCCGTCATTTAATTCCCGAATACATGGATGAAAACGGCGGTACTACAGGCACTCGTGGAGAAATTCATCAGAAAGAGGCTGTTGAGGAGAAAATCTCCCTTTCCGACCGTTTCGGTTTGTGGCTGAGTTTTTATCCTTTCGACCAAAACGATTATTTGACCGCCGTAGCCAACTGGTTGGAAGATTTCAATGTGCCTTTTGACGATACGGCGCGCCAAGCCGCGTTGCAATGGGCGCAAATGCGCGGCAGCCGTTCGGGCCGCTCGGCATGGCAGTTTGCCTGCGACTGGGCAGGCCGGTTGCCGGAAGAAAGAGTGCTGGATTAAGGCTGAAAAAGTAAAGGCCGTCTGAATATGGTTTCAGACGGCCTTCTTGTATTTTTATTTATCCATCAACGTAAGCATGAAGACAACCATTGCTGGCGTTGGCGCGGATTGAGCAGATGATAGAGGCGGTATTGGATTTCCATTTCATCCACCGCATAGTCCATGCTGGAGAGGTAGCGGTTTTCAACATAATCGCGGGCGGCGTTTGAGTCGAATGAATCACCGGAAAGGATTTTGATGATGGTTTGACGGCGGTTGCGGTCGGAGCGTACGGTTTTGCGGTAGGCTTTATCGTTGATTTGTTTGAAGTCGGTACGCAGGCGGCGCAGGGCGGCGTGTTGGTCGGCGGATAAATTAAGCTGTCGGATGTCGCAATTCGGGTGGAAGTCGTCCAAAGTGGCCAGAAACGGACCGGCATGTGCAGGCAGGCTGGAACAGAGTAGGGCGAGTGCTAAGAAAATAAAAGTCGGATAGCGGGAAAGTGCAACAGACACGGTGTTTTCCTAATGTTTCATCAGGTTTGGAAATATAACCGATAAGCGTGTGAAAGGCAGTATCAATGCAGTTAACTTTTGTTAATGATGTTAGATTTTTTTGCACATGTATGTAATCTAATAATTTATTTTCAAAGCCTTACTATGTGATTATAAGTTTCATTAATGTATATGAAATGTAAATTCATAAAAATGACGGCAGAGACGTTGTCGGCAGCATACAACATAGGGTTAAAAATGCGATAATGACAAAGGAACACACTTTAGGAGAATAAACATGACCGACTACCGTATTGCACCCAGTATTTTGTCTGCCGATTTTGCCCGCTTGGGCGAAGAGGTTGCCGAAGTTATCCGCGCCGGTGCGGATTTGATTCATTTTGACGTGATGGACAATCATTATGTGCCGAATCTGACTTTCGGCCCTATGGTTTGCGCGGCTTTGAAACCGTATGCAACCGTGCCGGTCGATGTGCATTTGATGGTTGAGCCGGTGGACGATTTGATTCATGAGTTTGCCAAAGCCGGTGCCAATATTATTACTTTTCATCCCGAAGCCAGCCGCCATGTCGACCGCAGTTTGGGTTTGATTAAAGAATACGGTTGTCAGGCAGGTTTGGTATTGAATCCTGCAACGCCGGTCAATATTTTGGAAAACGTTTTGGACAAACTGGATATGGTGTTACTGATGTCGGTCAACCCGGGCTTTGGCGGACAAAGCTTTATCCCGAATACGCTGGTGAAAATCCGCAAAGTGCGCGAGATGTTGGACGAGTATGAACGGCAAAGCGGCCGCCATATCGCATTGGAAGTCGATGGCGGCGTGAAGACAGACAATATTGCTGAAATTGCGGCGGCAGGTGCGGATACGTTTGTTGCCGGTTCGGCGATTTTTGGCAAAGCGGATTACAAAGCCGTTATCGATGAAATGCGTCAACAGTTGGCGCAAGTTGGATAACTAAACAGGATATTCTTGGTTTCCAAACTTTAGAATAATCAATGTGTAATATTAAAGGCCATCTGAAATGATTTTCAGACGGCCTTTTGTTTTAGCCTAAACCCTTACAGCGGCCATTTCAATGCAGGATTACTTTCAATGATTGCTTTGAATTGGTTTTGAATACGCTCAATCGCTTCTTGCGTATCCGCTTCAAAACGCAATACCAAAATCGGCGTGGTATTGGAAGCACGCATCAGGCCGAAGCCGTCAGGGAATTCAACGCGCAAGCCGTCGATGGTGATGATTTCGGTCGCACCTTCAAACTTGGCATTGGCAGCCAGCTCTTCAATCACTTTGTGGCCGTTGCTTCCTTCCGGCAGGTCGATGTTGAGTTCCGGAGTGGAAATGCTTTGCGGCAGCTTGTTCAACACTTCGGACGGATTGTCGAAGGCAGACAGGATTTCCAAGAGACGTGCGCCGGCATACATACCGTCGTCGAAGCCGAACCAGCGTTCTTTAAAGAAAACGTGGCCGCTCATTTCGCCGGCCACCAGTGCGCCGGTTTTTTTCATGGTGGATTTGATGAAGCTGTGGCCGGTTTTTTCCATCACAGGTTCGCCGCCGTGTTCTTTAATCCAAGGGGCGAGCAGACGGGTGGATTTGACGTCGAAAATCACTTTGGCTTTAGGATTGCGGCTCAACACGTCTTGCGCGAAAAGCATTAATTGGCGGTCTGGATAGATGATGTTGCCGTCTTTGGTAACCACGCCCAAGCGATCGGCATCGCCGTCAAATGCCAAGCCGATTTCGGCATCGCTGTTTTTAAGCTCGACGATGAGGTCTTGCAGGTTTTTCGGTTTGGAAGGATCGGGGTGGTGATTAGGGAAATTGCCGTCCACTTCGCAGAAAAGTTCGGTCACTTCGTTGCCCAAGCCTTTGTAGAGTTTACCCGCGAATGCACCGCCGACACCATTGCCCGCATCGATGGCGATTTTCATCGGGCGTTTGAGCTTGATGTGGCCGACGATGTTGTTGTGGTATTCGCCGGAGATGTCTTTTTCGGTTACGCTGCCTTGTTTGTCGGCAGCAACAAAACCGTCTTTTTCAATAATGGCTAAAAGTTCTTGAATGGCTTCGCCTGCGAGCGTGTCGCCGCCGAGCATCATTTTGAAACCGTTGTAATCGGGCGGATTGTGGCTGCCGGTAATCATTACGCCGCTGCCGCCGCATTCGTTGATGGCTGCGAAGTAGAGCATAGGGGTGGCAACCATGCCGACGTTGAGGACGTCGATGCCGCTGTCTGTAAAACCGCGTTGAATTTGTGCCATCAGGCCGGGACCGCTCAAACGGCCGTCGCGACCGAGTGCGATGCGGGTAATGCCTTTTTCTAAAGCTTTGGTGGCAATGGCTTTGCCAATTAAGTAGGCAGCTTCGTCGGTCAGGGTTTTACCGACGATGCCCCGGATGTCGTAGGCTTTGAAAATGTCGCGGGCGATATTTGCCATGTGGATTTCCTTTGAATTTAAGGGAAAATAATAGGCGTTATTTTAACACGGCTAAAAGGCCGTCTGAAGAATTCAGACGGCCTTTTGTCGTTACATCAAAGAACAGTGTTGTTTGGACGAATCAATTGTTGAAAGTGTTGCACTGGTTGATATCGCCGCTTTCCAAGCCGCGCTTGAGCCAAGTCATGCGTTCTTCGGACGAGCCATGGGTAAAGCTGTCGGGAACGACATAGCCCTGAGCCTGTTTCTGCAAGCGGTCGTCGCCGACGGATTCGGCGGCCAGCATCGCTTTTTGAATGTCTTCGGCTTTGAAGATGTTGTTGTTGACGGCGTAGTGTCCCCAAATACCGGCGAAACAGTCGGCCTGCAATTCGAGTTTGACGGAAAGGGCATTGGCCTCTTTCTTGCCGACTTGCTGCTGCATTTTGTGGACTTTAGGCAGAATGCCGAGCAGGTTTTGAACGTGATGGCCGACTTCGTGGGCAATAACGTAGGCAAATGCAGCATCGCTGGCGGATTCGAGCTTGGTGCGCATGTCTTCGTAGAAGCTCAAATCCAAATA
Organism: Neisseria sp. 20925_1_37; assembly: GCF_041433255.1. NCBI lineage: Bacteria > Pseudomonadati > Pseudomonadota > Betaproteobacteria > Neisseriales > Neisseriaceae > Neisseria > Neisseria sp. 20925_1_37. Next base: position 166,902 of record NZ_JAPWBC010000002.1, read on the forward strand.
AACTTTTTGGTCGCCCGGGCAGTAAAACGGGCCCATGGCTGATTGGCCCGTACCGCAGGCGGTGGATGTACCGCCTTCATACAACACCATGGTTGCCGGCGTATAGCGTTGGCCGTGTTGTTGGAAATATTTGCTCCATGCTTTTTCCGTATCGGCAAGGACAACACGGGATAGTTCGTTCAACTCGGCTTCTTGTTGGCTGTCGAGTCGGGTAGCTTGCTGGGTAGGAATGCCCATCGAAGATGAGCCGCCAACCAAACCGCTCAAATCCACGCCGTAATATGCACCGACCAAAACCACGATAATGCCGAGTATGCCCGGCGTTTTACCGCCACCGCCGCCACGGCTTCCGCGGCGATCTTCGACGTTTTGGCTTTGTTCACGGCCTTTCCAATCCATAATGCGTATCCTGTGTAGTTTTCATGCGGCGGATTATACTATGGAATATCAAATGTGTTTGATCGAATTGTGAATATTGCTTGAGGCCGTCTGAAAATGCGACATCGGGAAAGTGAAAACGGCAGTATCTTTCAGACAGCCTTGGGGTTTGTTAGAATGAACAAACCTACTATTGGGAGATATAAGATGAAAGTCAGCAGTAAAGCTATTGTCAACGGCGAATTTGAAGACAAATACGGCAAGCGCGGCAGTCAGTTCAGCCCGAGCGGTATGCCTTCTTATTCGATTCCTTTTGAGATCGAAGATGCGCCGGAAGGAACAAAATCGTTTGCCGTGGTGTTGGAAGACAAGGATGCCATTTCAGCATCGGGTTTCGTATGGACGCATTGGTTGATTTCGGATTTGAAACGTACTTCCGTGGCAGAAAATGAAAGTATTTCTGCAACAGATTTTACGCAGGGTGCGAACACTTGGGCGAGCGCATTGGGTAAATTTGAAATCGAAGAGGCTTCTTTTTACGGCGGTATGGCGCCACCGAACAACCGCCATCGTTATGAACTGATTGTGTACGCGCTGGATACTGTTTTGGATTTGCCGCGCGGTTTCCGCTTTAATGAGCTGCATTTTGCCATGCAGGGTCATGTGTTGGATTCTGCATGCGTGGTCGGTACTTATGATGTGTGACGGTATGCGTCATTATTGAAAAACAGCCTGTCCGGTTTTAATTCGGACAGGCTGTTTTTATGGGAAATCAAATCAATTAAACCACTTCGGCTTTAGTGATGATGACAGGTTCGCTCGGTACGTCGTCGTGGTAGCCGTGACGTTTGGTAGAAACGCCTTCGATGGCATCGACAACGTCAAAACCGTCAACGACTTTACCGAATACGGCATAGCCCCAGTCTTGAACGACGGTTTTGCCGTACAACTCTTTAGAACGGAAGTTCAGGAAAGCGTTGTCGGCAGTGTTGATGAAGAATTGCGCGCTGGCAGAGTGAGGATCGGAAGTACGCGCCATGGCGATGGTGTATTTTTCGTTAGGCAAACCGTTGGATGCTTCGTTTTGAATCGGATCGCGGGTTTCTTTTTCGTTCATGTTTTCATCCATGCCGCCGCCTTGAATCATAAAGCCTTTGATGACGCGGTGGAAGATTACGCCGTCGTAGAAGCCGTCTTTAACGTATTGCTCGAAGTTTTTAGCAGTAACGGGGGCTTTGTCGAAATCGAGTTCGATTTTGATGTCGCCTTTGTTGGTGTGCAGGATAATCATGGGTTTCCTTTCGTTAGAATCCGGTTTTGAATCATTCGTTAAATTGTGTCTGAACGAGAAACTTCAAGGCCGTCTGAAAAATATTCTTTCAGACGGCCTTGTTGTTTGGGTCGATGGTTTACATCAGTACAACATAAGCCCACAGAGCAACCAATACCACGCAGAGGATGTTCAGCAATAAGCCGACATTCATCATTTCGCGTTGCTTAATCAAGCCTGTACCGAACACAATCGCGTTAGGCGGTGTGGCAACCGGCAACATGAAGGCACAAGATGCGCCGACACCGATAACGAATACCAAGACTTGTTCGGGCAGACCCATTTGCGCGGCAATGCTGGCGAAAATAGGCACAAGCAGGGCGGCGGAAGCCGTGTTACTGGTGAACTCGGTCAGGAAGATAATGAAGGTCGCAACCACGAAAATCACCAGCAATGCAGGAGAATGGGAGAACGTAGAAGCAACTTGCTGACCCAGTGCTTCAGATGCGCCGGAAGATTGCAACAACGCGCTCAAGCTGATACCGCCACCGAAGAGCATCAATACACCCCAGTCGGTATTACGGGCAACTTCTTTCCATTGCGCCACGCCGAATACAACGACGGCAACGGCAGCAATCAGGGCGATAACGGTGTCGGGGTTGGAAATACCGAATGCGGCTTTGATTTTGGAGCTGAATACCCAAGCGATGGCTGCGGCCAAGAAAATCAACAGCGCGATCACGCGGTGCAAAGTCCAAGGGATAGATTCGGCTTTAACTTCCACGCGCTCGTTCAAATTAGGTTTGAGGATGACATACATAGAGAACAGCATCAGCGGCAGAATCAATAGCATCATCGGCAGACCGAGCTTCATCCAGCCGACGAAGTCCAAGTTCAGCGCTTTGGCAGCAATCATGTTCGGCGGAGAACCAACCACAGTGCCCAAGCCGCCGATACTGGCGCAGTAGGCGATGCCGAGCAGGACGAAAACATAGGTTTTGCGTTCTTTTTCTTGATCGAGGTGGCTCATCATACCCATGGCCAAAGGCAGCATCATGGCGGCAGTCGCAGTGTTACTGATCCACATAGACAGGAAGGCGGTAACGGCAAACAGCATCAACACGGCAACTTTCATATTTCCGCGGGAGAGGCGCAACAGGCTGACGGCGATTTTACGGTCGAGACGCTGCATGTGCAGGGCGGTTGCAAGCGCGAAGCCGCCGAAGAAAATATAAATCGTCGGGTCGGAGAAACCTGCCATCGCTTTTTTGATGTCCATATCCGGGAAGCCGAGTACAACGGCAAGGATAGGGATCATCAGTGCGGTAACGGTAATGTGTACGGCTTCGGTAAACCAAAGTGCCGCAACAAAAATCAACAACGCGATACCTTTGTTGGCATCGGGGCTGTAGGGAAGGATGTAATAAATGCCGAAGCAGACAACAGCAGAGATAATGGTCGTCAGCAGTCCTTTAAAGTCGGTAATCGGCTTCTGTGCACTGAGAAGCTCGACGTTTTCCGGATGCTGAGTTTTGTCCTTTGCGTGCAGATCCATAGAATGTTCCTCTGAAATTTGCTGGTTTTTCTTTTACGCTTGTGCCGGCCGTTTTCAGACGACCTGACAGCGACAGTATATTTGTAATTTAATGTAGTGTAAATAAATTGTAAATTATTTTTTAAAATAAAATAAAAAACGGACAAGCAGCAGGAAGGCTGTTTGTCCATTCGATTAGGAAAGTGATTGGATTTTAAATGTTTTGTGTCGGGTTGCCTTGTGCTTTAACCAGCAGGCTGCACACGGCCAAAGCGGCCGCAGCCAAGAGCGCGCCTGCAATGCCGATATTGGAAAGGCCGAACCAAGTGGTCACATAATGTCCCAAAAGCGCACCGCCGCCGATGCCGACATTGTACAAACCTGAATAAATCGAGTTGGCTACATCTGTTGCATCCGAGGCAAATGCCAAGACTTTCGACACCATGCCCAAGCTGACGATGACGATGGCCACGCCCCAAACAAACACCAGCGCATACACCGCATAAGGGAAAGAGGCAAACGGCAGAAGCAGAAGGGCGGAGAGCAGGATGACCGCCACTGCGCCGAGCATAAACAGGCGTTGCGATTTGGCAAACCATTTGCCAAACAAGTAAGAAGCGGCAAATCCTGCCAAACCATACAGGCTTAAAACGATGGTGACTTGTTCAGCCTTAAATCCGCCAACTTGCAACACAAAAGGTTCGATATAGCTGTATGCCGTGAAATGGGCTGTAATAATCAACACCGTCATGGTATAAAGCAACATCAGGTTGCGGCGTTTGAACAAACTCGGCAGGCTGCTTAAAGAGCCGGTATTTTGGCTGGGTAAAGCAGGCAGGTTTTTAGCCAACACCAGCATTACGCCGGCAGCACAGACGCCGATCAGCAGGAAGCTGAGCTGCCAGCTGAAATATTGTCCGACCACGCGTCCCAACGGAATACCCAATACCATCGCCAAAACCGTACCCGTACTGAGCAGGCCCAAAGCCTGATTGGTTTTGCCGGTGGGTGCAAGCCGTACCGCCAAAGAAGCCGTAATCGACCAAAAGACAGCGTGTGTCAGCGCAATACCAATACGGCTGATCAAGAGGATGTTGAAGTTCCAAGAAAAGAACGACAGCGCGTGGAATACGACGAATAATGCAAACAACGCCAGCAATAATTTGCGCCGTTCGATGTTTTTCGTCATCAGCATCAGCGGCAGCGATAGGAGCGCAACAATCCACGCATACACCGTGATCATCATGCCTACTTCCGTTGCCTGCATTTTGAAGCTTTGGCCAATATCGCTCAAAAGCGCAATCGGAATGTATTCGGTGGTATTGAAAATAAACGCCCCCACCGCCAGAGCGCATACGCTAACCCATTGTTTGAATGTTGAAGTCATTATTATGTCCGTTTGATGAAGCAAAAGGCGTTATTGTACACCTATCTGCATTTTTCAGACGGCCTTAATGAAGAATTTGCAAGCTGTTTGTGTAAGGAGTAAAGTATTTGGCAACCATATTTGATTTGTGTGAATGAAAGGAAATACAAATGCAAACTGTTACCCTCAACATCGACGGCATGACCTGCGGCGGCTGCGTGAAAAGCGTAACCCGTCTTTTGGAAGGCGTAGAAGGCGTGGAAAAAGCAGAAGTCAGCTTGGAAAACAAAAATGCAGTGATTACTTTTGATGAAAGCAAGACAGATACCGATGCGCTGATTGATGCCGTAGAAGACGGCGGCTACGATGTGGCTTTGTAACCGATAAGCGTATTTTGAAAAGGCCGTCTGAAACGCTTCAGACGGCCTTTGTCTCTTGATAACTTACTTTTTGCCATTATTTGGATTACACCGCCACACGGGTAAACAAAAGTTTTCGCGCATATCTGAAGCAAAGCGGCGGCAAGTGGCTGCCGTATTACGACGAGGCCTGTACCAAACCGTTAGCGGCCGACTAAGGCTACCTGAAACTTTTCAGGTAGCCTGTTTCTATTCTGCCCAAGCCGCCTAACGCTCCTCTAGCCCGGCCAAAATCGCACAATCCGGGCAGTCGTCTCCCGCGCAGGCATCGTGCCAACGTTGCAGCTCGGCCACCATGCCCTGCAAGCGTTCGATTTTGGCTTCCAGCTCGGCGATGTGCCGCGCGGTGAGCGTTTTCACTTCGCGGCTGGTACGCTGCGGGTTGTGTTGCAGGCTCAAAAGCTGCCCGATCTGCGGCAGCGAAAAGCCCACTTCCCGCGCATGGCGGATAAAGCGCAGCCGGACAAGGTCGGCCTGTCCGTAGCGGCGGTAGCCCGCTTCGCTGCGCGCGGCCGGGGCGATTAGGCCGTGCTTTTCGTAGTCGCGGATTTGTTTGGCGGAAAGGCCGCTCTCGGTCGCGGCCTGGCTGATGTTCATCATGATGCTTGACCTTTACTTCGGGTAAAGCTTTATAGTGGCGGCACTTAGCGGGAAAGCAAGAGCAGACCCATCATTTCAGGTTACCTGAAAGCTTTGGCTGCAACGGGCTTTAAAACCTCAGCCTCATTCCAACAGAAAGGAAACCCTATGCAAACCATCACATTAAACATCGAAGGCATGACCTGCGGCGGCTGCGTGAAAAGCGTTACCAGCATCCTCGAAGGCGTAGAAGGCGTGGAAAAAGCAGAAGTCAGCTTGGAAAACAAAAATGCAGTGATTACTTTTGATGAAAGCAAGACAGATACCGACGCGCTGATTGATGCCGTAGAAGATGGCGGCTATGATGTGGCTTTGTAACCGATAAGCGTATTTTGAAAAGGCCGTCTGAAACGCTTCAGACGGCCTCTGTCTCTTGATAACTTACTTTTTGCCATTATGTCGTTTTCGTTTGATAATATATAAACACGAAAAACACCCGCCAAACAATCAATAGGAGGCTTTGCCATGCAACAAAAAGTCCGTTTCCAAATCGAAGGCATGACCTGTCAGGCCTGTGCTTCGCGTATTGAAAAAGTGTTGAACAAAAAAGATTTTGTCGAATCGGCGGGGGTGAACTTCGCCAGCGAGGAGGCGCAGATTACGTTTGACGACAGCAAAACTTCCGCAGCCGACATCGCCAAAATCATTGAGAAAACCGGCTACGGCGCGAAGGAAAAAACGGAAGATACATTGCCGCAACCTGAAGCAGAACACCATATCGGCTGGCGGCTGTGGCTTTTGTTGGCCATTAATATTCCGTTCCTTATCGGCATGGCAGGCATGATGATCGGGCGGCACGATTGGATGATTCCGCCTGTATGGCAGTTTGTACTGGCAAGTATAGTGCAACTTTGGCTGGCAATCCCGTTTTACAAAAGCGCGTGGGCGAGCATTAAAGGCGGGCTGGCGAATATGGACGTGCTGGTTACCATCGGTACGGTGTCGATTTACCTTTATTCTGTCTATATGCTGTTTTTCAGCCCGCACGCGGCGCACGGCATGGCACACGTGTATTTTGAAGTAGGCGTGATGGTGATCGGTTTTGTGTCGCTGGGCAAATTTTTGGAACACCGCACCAAAAAATCCAGCCTGAACAGCTTGGGCTTGCTGCTCAAACTCACGCCGACCCAAGTCAACGTGCAACGCGATGGCAAATGGAAACAACTTCCCATCGACCAAGTGCAAATCGGCGACCTTATCCGCGCCAACCACGGCGAACGCATCGCTGCCGACGGCATTATCGAAAGCGGCAGCGGTTGGGCGGACGAGAGCCACCTCACCGGCGAATCCAATCCCGAAGAGAAAAAGGCGGGCGGCAAAGTGTTGGCGGGCGCGCTGATGACCGAAGGCAGCGTGGTGTACCGCGCCACGCAGCTCGGCAGCCAAACCCTGCTCGGAGATATGATGAACGCGCTGTCCGAAGCGCAAGGCAGCAAAGCGCCGATTGCACGCGTAGCCGATAAAGCGGCGGCGGTATTTGTGCCTACTGTCGTGGGCATTGCACTTTTGACTTTTATCGTTACTTGGCTGATTAAGGGCGATTGGACGGTGGCGCTGATGCACGCCGTTGCCGTTTTGGTGATTGCCTGCCCGTGCGCACTTGGTTTGGCAACCCCTGCCGCGATTATGGTTGGCATGGGCAAGGCGGTGAAACACGGCATTTGGTTTAAAGACGCGGCGGCGATGGAAGAAGCCGCCCACGTTGATGCCGTCGTGTTGGACAAAACCGGCACGCTGACCGAAGGCAGGCCGCAGGTTGCCGCCGTTTATTGCGTTCCCGACAGCGGCTTTGACGAAGACGATTTGTACCGCATCGCCGCCGCCGTCGAACAAAACGCCGCCCACCCACTCGCCCGTGCTATCGTCTCCGCCGCCCAAGCGCGCGGTTTGGATATTCCCACCGCACAAGACGCGCAAACCGTTGTCGGCGCAGGCATTACCGCCGAAGTCGAAGGCGTGGGTTTGGTGAAAGCGGGCAAAGCCGAATTTGCCGAATTGACCTTGCCGAAGTTTTCAGACGGCGTTTGGGACATCGCAAGTATTGTCGCAGTCTCGGTTGATAACAAACCCATCGGCGCATTCGCACTTGCAGACGCGTTGAAAGCCGATACCGCCGAAGCCGTAGGCCGTCTGAAAAAACACAATATCGATGTCTATATTATGAGCGGCGACAACCAAGGCACGGTCGAATATGTTGCCAAACAACTGGGTATCGCACACGCCTTCGGTAACATGAGTCCGCGCGACAAGGCTGCCGAAGTGCAGAAACTCAAAGCCGCCGGCAAAACTGTAGCTATGGTCGGCGACGGCATCAACGACGCGCCCGCACTCGCCGCCGCCAACGTCAGCTTCGCCATGAAAGGTGGTGCGGACGTTGCTGAACACACCGCATCTGCGACGTTGATGCAGCATTCGGTCAATCAACTCGCCGATGCCCTGTTGGTGTCGCAGGCAACTTTGAAAAACATCAAGCAAAACCTGTTTTTCGCCTTCTTCTACAATATCTTGGGCATTCCGCTCGCCGCACTCGGCTTTTTAAACCCCGTCATCGCAGGCGCGGCAATGGCGGCAAGCTCGGTTTCGGTATTGGGTAATGCCTTGCGCCTGAAACGGGTGAATATTGAGTGATAATATAAAGGCCGTCTGAAGACTGTTTTTTCAGATGGCCTGTCATCAAATATTTTTGGAGAAATAATCAGATGAAAACACTTCGTTTATTGTTTGGTTTAGCATTGGTTGCCACTGCATTTAGCGTGCAGGCTGAGGATTACAGCGAGAAGCAGCACGATAAGCTGATACGGGAATGCAATCGGAACAATCTGGAGAGTTGCGTCACTGCGGCCATTTGGATGCGCGATTATCTTGAAGCGCCTGCTCATGCGTATCCGTTTCTGAAAAAAGCCTGCGATGGCGGCAATATGCGCGGCTGCAATGTTTTGGGCAATCTGTATCTCAATCCGTCCAGCGGTTTGGGCATGGATTATGCCGCAGCGGTCAAGCTCTACGAGCGAGCCTGTAAAGGCGGTTATGAAAATGCCTGTACCAATCTTGAAGAAACTAAAGCAGAGATGGCGCAAGGCAATACACCAGACCGCGACAGCCGTTTAAACCAACTGAGCGAATCTTGTGCTTTGGAAAACGAATCCGCTTGTCAGGCGTTAATGATGGAAATGCAACGTTGAGCGTCACGCTGAGGCCGTTTGAAGATTGTTTTTCAGACGGCCTTTAATCCATATTTTCTGATTTCGAGACTCAAGCGGGAGTATGTCGTATGGACATGATGTTGTTTACCAATATTGTATTGATTGTTTTATGTATTTTTACCATGTTGCTGGTGTGGTCGCGTAACTGGAAACGCAAGCAGGCGTATTTTGAGAAAATCAAAAGCAATCCGGAAAACCTCAAATGGGTTGGGCAAAATCTGACCGGTCAGGAATGGAAGGATTTGAAAGTCGTAAGCGACCGTTTTGGTCTGCCCATGTTGCAGGCCAAGCAATTAATTGATTTTTATAAAAACAGTCAGCTCTAATTGATGATTTAACGATAGAACTTGACTGAAGTTAAGGCCGTCTGAAATAGCACTCTTATAATAATATAAGTGATATTTCAGACGGCCTTGCTGTTGATTCAAATAAAGGGAGGAGAACAAAAATGACCGTTTACTTAATCGGCGACTCCGTTCGGCTTGCTTCGGAGCCTTACACGCGCGCCGCTTTGCCTGAGGTGGATATTGTTTCTCCATCGGAAAACTGCCGTTCGTCGCATGATGTGTTAGAGCATATCAGGCAATGGACAGAGGGCGCGACTGTGGGAGACATTATCCACATCAATTGCGGTTTGCACGACATCCGCCATAATCAAGGCTGTAATGAGCCGGTGGCCGATATAAAAACCTATCGCAGCAACCTGATTCAAATTTTCGATTATCTGAAACAGACAGGGGCAAAAATTATTTGGGCGAGCAGTACGCCGTTTTTGGAAAGCGTACACAATATCGTCAAACCCTCGCGCCGCTATCTGGCCGACTTGAAGGCCTATAACCGTGTGGCGGAGGATTTGGCAAGGCAATATGGTTTTACCGTCAATGATTTATACAGTCTGATGTTTGAGCAGGATTTGACCGATGTGATGCTGTGCGATGGACTTCATTTCAATGAGTTCGGCAGTAAGATGATAGGCGAGGCAGTAGCCGAAGCGATATTGAAACAGTTGTGCTAACTTGACGTAATCCATTTTTATTATGTTTTTAATATTGAGACAGACTTTAAGTTGCAACCCAATATCTATTGGGGTATAGTGATTACTCTTATCAACATGAAACTAAGAAGGAATAAATGATGACTGGCAAATTAGATCAAATCAGCGGTGAAGTAAAAGAGAAAGCCGGCGAAGTTCTTGACGATTCCAAACTCAAAGCTGAAGGCGTAGTTCAACAAGGCGTCGGTAAGACAAAAGAAGTTGCTGCGGATGCTAAAGAAAAAGCAGAAAACTTTGCAGGTGAAGCCAAAGAAAAAGCGGCGCACTTCGCAGGCGAGGCTAAAGAAAAAGTAGAAAACTTTGCAGGTGAAGCTAAAGAAAAAGCAGCTCATTTAGCCGGTGAAGCCAAAGAGAAAGTAGCACACTTGGCTGAAGAAGCCAAAGAAAAAGCTGAAGGCTTGATTAATGATATTAAAAGCAAATTTTAATATTTAAAGAATAAAAGGCCGTCTGAAAGATTTTTCAGACGGCCTTTGTTTATGGTTTTAAAGTTTAGGCAAACTGTTTGCCAAATTCGATAAACTCGTCTTTTTTGGCTTTGGCTTTGCCGGAGTCGATGGCTTCTTGCGCGGCTTTGACACCGTCCGCCAGCGATGCGACCACATTTCCTGCGTAGAGCGCGGCGGCTGCATTGAGGACGACGATGTCGCGTGCGGCACCGACTTTGCCATCCAGCACTTCGTTCATTTTTTGCAGGGATTCTTGCGCGTTTTCGACTTTGATTTCGTCCAAATTGCGGCGGATTTCCATGCCGAAATCGGCCGGGCTGATATCGTATTCGGTGATTTTGCCGTCTTTCAGTTCGGCAACGCGGGTTTTGCCGGTCAGCGTGATTTCATCCAAACCGCCTTCGCCGCACACAACCAAAACATGCTTGGAACCAAGCTGTTGCAATACGCGGGAAAGAATGCCGCACAAGTCGATGTGGAACACGCCCAACAGTTGGTTTGCCGCGCCGGCAGGATTGGTCAGCGGGCCTAAGATATTGAAGATGCTGCGGAAGCCGAGCGAACGGCGGACAGGGGCAACATAGCGCATGGCGCTGTGATGGTTGGGCGCGAACATAAAGCCGATGCCGGTTTGCTGAATGCTTTGGGCAACCTGTTCGGGGTTGAGATTGAGGTTGGCGCCCATTTGTTCCATGACATCGGCAGCGCCGCTGGATGAAGAAACGGAGCGGCCGCCGTGTTTGGCGACTTTCGCGCCTGCCGCAGCCGCGACAAACATGGAAGTTGTGGAAATATTGAAGGTTTTGGCACCGTCGCCGCCTGTACCGACAATATCGACCAAGTCATCGGCGTTTTCCAGCGGTACTTTGGTGGCAAATTCGCGCATTACGCTGGCTGCGGCGGTAATCTCGGAAACGGTTTCAACTTTAATCCGCAGGCCGGTCAGGATGGCGGCGATTTGCTCGGGCGGAACTTGGCCGCTCATGATTTGGCGCATGAGGTCGGTCATTTCATCGTAGAAAAGTTCGTTGTTGCTGATGAGGCGTTCAATCGCTTGTTGAGGGGTAATCATGATTTTTCCTTTGTTCGTGTCCGATGTGATTCAGGCCGTCTGAAAATGCGGTTTGAACATTGTCAAACACATTTCAGACGGCCTTTCATTAAGATTTTTGCGGACGATAGTCTTTAAATTCTTCCAGGAAGTTTTTCAGCATATCGTGGCCGTGTTCGGTTAGCAGGGCTTCGGGGTGGAACTGTACGCCTTCGACGGCATATTCTTTATGGCGTACGCCCATGATTTCGCCGTCTTCCGTCCATGCGGTAATTTCGAGGCAGTCGGGCAGGGTGGCGCGGTCGATGGCCAGGCTGTGGTAGCGCGTGCAGTTGACCGGATTGGGCAGATCTTTAAACATGCCTGTGCCGTGGTGGAAAACGGGGGAGACTTTGCCGTGCATCATCGTTTGCGCGCGCACGACATTACCGCCGAACGCTTCGCCCATGGTTTGATGGCCGAGGCACACGCCCATGACGGGCAGCCTGCCGGCAAAGTGCTGCATGGCTGCAACAGAAATGCCTGCCTCTTTAGGGGAACAAGGGCCGGGGCCGATGACCAGATATTGCGGCTTTAGGGCTTCGATTTCTTCGATGGTGATTTCATCGTTGCAACGTACCAAAACTTCCTGCCCCAATTCGGCAAAGTATTGGACGATGTTGTAGGTGAAGCTGTCGTAATTGTCGATAAATAAAAGCATTTGCAAACCTTTAATGACATTTTGGCAGACAGGGTAAGGTCTGCCAAAAGTGTAAAAATCGTTTATGTTTGCATAATATCACAATCTTTACCTAAAGGCCGTCTGAAACGGCGGATAAGACAAAACAGCTAAAAAATGCTATGCTTTACGCTTTGAACCTAATCTGTTTGAAGTGATGAAAAAGTATCTTATCCCGACTGCCGCCGTCGTTGTCGCCGCTGCGCTCGGCACGCCTTATTATCTTGGTGTCAAAGCGGAAGAAAGCCTGACCGAGCAACAAAAGCTGTTGCAGGAATCCGGTTTCCTGACCGTTGAGTCCCACCAATACGATCGCGGCTGGTTCAGTTCAACCGAGACGACCGTCATCCGCCTCAAGCCGACCCTGCTTCAAAATACGCAAAAATATCTGCCGGACAATTTGAAAACCGTCCTGCAAGAGCCGATTACGGTCATCAACCACGTGACCCACGGCCCGTTTGCCGGAGGTTTCGGCACGCGCGCCCATGTGGAAACCGAGTTCCAATACCATCCGGAAACCAAAAAGGTTTTGGACCGTTTCTTCGGCCAGCAAACGCCGTTGACCATGACCAATACGGTTTACCTTTCCGGTGACGGCAAACTCAGCCTCAATATTCCCGCCTTCGATTATGAAGAGCTTTCCGGTATCAAGCTCAACTGGAAAGGCTTTAGCGGCAATACCGATTACAGCCAAGGCTTCAAAAGCTATCGCCACGATTATCTTGCGCCGTCTTTGCAAGTCAAATTGGCCGACAAAGGCGATGTATCTTTGGAAAACCTGCGCTTCCAATCCGAAACGGAAGACGGCCTGACCAAGCTTTCTTTGGGCAAGAGCAGCATTACGCTGGATAAATTCCTGCTGCAATGGAAAGAAAATATCGATTACAACGTTAAGTTGAATGAGTTGGTCAACCTTGTGACCAACCTGCAAATCGGTGCATTTATCAATCCGACCGGCACGATTGCTCCGTCTAAAATCGAAGTCAACAAACTGCGTTTCGATACCCAGACCGGCGAAGTCGATAAATTCATCAACAGCGAAGGCCGCTTCCAATTTGAAAGCCTGACCTATGGCGAAGACAAATACGGCCCTCTGGACATCAATGTCGCTGCCGAGCATTTGGATTCTGCATCACTTTTGGCATTGAAAAACAAAATTGCCGAAGTGTCCGCGAAGAAAATGAGCGAAGAAGAAATTCAGGCTTCCTTGATTCAGACGGCCAAGAACGAGGCTTCAGGCCTGTTTACCAACAATCCGGTTTTAAACGTCAAAACCTTCAAATTTACCATGCCTAATGGTGATGTCGATGTCAGCGGCAAGCTTGCCTTTAAAGGTTTGACGGCTAAAGACCTCAACAGCCTGGGCGATATGCTGAAAAAAACCGAAGCCGACTTTAACATGAGCGTACCGCAAAAATTGTTGGAACAACTCGCCGTCAACCAAGCAAGTAGCCTGTTTAGCGTCAATGCCGAAGATGAAGCCGCAGGCCGTGCCAGCATCGACGATATCAACGAGACCTTGCGCCTGATGGTGGACAGCACCATTAAAAGCATGGCAAGTGAGAAATATCTGACCTTAGAAAACGATAATGTCAAAACCCATCTGACTCTGCAAAACAGCGAGTTGAAATTAAACGGAAAAGTTCTTCAAAGCGACCCGGAACCCGAGTTTGACGAATCAGACTTTCCCAATAACTAATCCTCAATCACACAAACAGCGGTTTTAACTTCCCGGAAGTTAAAACCGCAAATCAACCCACAATCAAAAAGGAAACCCATGTTTCGTACCATGCTCGGCGGCAAAATCCACCGTGCCACCGTTACCGAAGCCGACCTCAACTACGTCGGCAGCATTACCGTTGACCAAGACCTGCTGGATGCGGCAGGTATTTGTGTGAACGAAAAAGTCGCCATCGTCAACAATAACAACGGCGAACGTCTTGAAACCTATACCATTCCCGGCGAACGCGGCAGCGGCGTCGTTTGCTTGAATGGCGCGGCTGCGCGTTTGGTTCAAAAAGGCGACATCGTGATTATCATGTCTTACGTTATATTGTCCGAACCTGAAATTGCAGCGCATGAGCCGAAAGTTGTCCTCGTCGATGAGAACAATAAAATCCGCGACGTGATTTCTTATGAGCCGCCGCACACCGTGTTGTAATATTCAAACAAAGGCCGTCTGAAACGTTTCAGACGGCCTGTTTCCCAAATTCAACTTATCTGAAAGGCTTTGCCGTGAATATCCAAATCAACAACATCACCGTCAGCAACAATGCGCCCTTTACCCTTTTCGGCGGCATCAATGTCCTTGAAGACCTCGACTCTACGCTGAAAGCCTGTGAGCAATACGTTAAAGTAACCGATAAGCTCGGCATCCCTTACGTGTTCAAAGCCTCTTTCGACAAGGCAAACCGCTCTTCCATCCACTCTTTCCGCGGTGTGGGTTTGGACGAAGGCATGAAGATTTTTCAAGCGGTGAAACGCGAGTTTAACGTTCCCGTGATTACCGACGTTCACGAGCCTTACCAATGCCAGCCGGTTGCCGAAGTCTGCGATGTCATCCAGCTGCCTGCCTTCTTGGCACGCCAAACCGATTTGGTGGTGGCAATGGCGAAAACCGGCAATGTCATCAACATCAAAAAGCCGCAATTCCTCAGCCCTTCTCAAATGAAAAACATTGTGGAGAAATTCCAAGAAGCAGGCAACGATCAAATCATTTTGTGCGAACGCGGCGCAAACTTCGGCTACGACAATTTGGTGGTCGATATGCTCGGCTTTGGCGTGATGAAAAAAACGTGTCACAACCTGCCCGTTATTTTTGACGTAACCCATTCCCTGCAAACGCGCGAATCTGGCGCTGCTGCGTCAGGCGGTCGTCGCGCCCAAGTATTGGACTTGGCGCTTGCCGGTATGGCAACCCGATTGGCTGGTTTGTTCCTTGAATCCCATGCCAATCCCGACCAAGCCAAATGCGATGGCCCAAGCGCATTGCCGCTTGCCCAATTGGAAGACTTCCTGACCCGTGTTAAAGCGATTGATGAAACCGTGAAATCGTTTGCGTCCATGGATATTCGTTAAGGGCAAATAAGTTAAAAGGCCGTCTGAAAGCATTTTCAGACGGCTTTTTTATTAGCGTTACTGTCCGCGTAAAAACAACGCATCCAATTCTTTTAAAGTCAGTTTGACCCAAGTCGGACGGCCGTGATTGCACTGGTTGCTGCGCGGCGTGTTTTCCATATCGCGTAGGAGCGCATTCATTTCAGGCAAGGTCAGTTGGCGGCCAGCGCGGACGGAGCCGTGGCAGGACATGGTGGCGAGGATGTGGTTTTCGTGCTCTTCGATGGTTTGGCTGCTGCCGACTTGGGCGAGTTCGCCCAATACATCTTTGGCCAGCGAAACGACGTCGGCTTTACCGAGCATGGCGGGAACTGCACGGACGGCAAGGGTATTGCCGCCCATGTCGGACAATTCCAGCCCGAAGCCTGCCAGCGTTTCGGCATGATCGGTAAGGGCGGCGCATTCTTCGTGGGATGCGGCAAAGGTTACGGGAATAAGCAGGCGCTGGCTTTGCAGGTTGCCATTTTCCTGACGTTGGCGTTTCATTTTCTCGTAGTTGACGCGTTCGGCGGCAGCGTGCATATCGATGAGCAACAGGCTCTCTTCGGCTTGGGCAAGGATGTAGATGCCTAGTAATTGGGCAATGGCAAAGCCGAGCGGCGGTAATTCGGATTGGGAGGGAAGGCCGTCTGAAAGCGGCGTATCTGTTTTGGGAGTAGGCGTTTCAGACGGCATATTGCCGAAACGTGCCTGCTCGAATTGGCTCAACTCAAGGTCAATGTCGTCGGTTTTTTTGTAGAGTTCGGCATAAGTATTCATGGCCGCGCAGCTTTCGCGCAGGGACAGGCTGCGTTGCTGCGGCGCGCGTGCGGCTTGGTAAGGCATGGGCGCGGTTTTGCCTGATGAGCCAAAGGCATTGCGTGTGTCGGGTTTGTTGCCTGTCGGGTAGTTTGATGTGCTATCAAACAGATTTTCGCTGTCGTTTTCAGACGGCATTGGTGCAGGCGTAACGCCGGTAATGTCATGCAACACTTCGCCTGCGTTGCTGACGCTTTCGGTCAAGTCGGCGCGCGTGTTGGCAAGTGCTTTGTTGAGCGTGTGGAACACAAGTTGGTGCACCTGTTGGCTGTCTCGGAAGCGGATTTCGGTTTTGGTCGGGTGGACGTTGACATCTACGGCTTCGGGCGGCAGGTCGAGAAAGAGGACGAAAGCAGGTGTCAGCGCGTTGTGCAATACGTCGCGGTATGCCTGCTTGACGGCATGGAGCATGACTTTGTCGCGCACAAAGCGATGGTTGACGAAGCAGTATTGTTTGTCGGTTTTGCCTTTGGCAAAGGTCGGCTTGGCAATCGCGCCATAGAGCCGCAGCGCGCCATTGCCGCTGTCAATTTCCAATGAGGCCGTCTGAAAATCATCGCCGACAATGGCGGCGATACGTTCATGCAGGCTTTGTGCAGGAAGTTTGAACACTTGTTTGCCGTCGCGTTTGAGTGAGAAGGCAATGTGCGGATGCGCCAGCGCGAGGCGTTCGAGCATGGTGGCGCAGTGGGCGTATTCGGTATTTTCGGATTTGAGGAACTTGCGCCGTGCGGGGGTATTGAAGAAGAGTTCGGCAGCTTCGATGGTGGTGCCGACGGGGTGGGCGGCTACCGTAGGGCTGCTGAGTTTGCCGTCTTCTGCTTTGACTTGGGTCGCGTGCGAACTGTCTTCTTGGCGGCTGGTCAGGGTCAGGCGGCTGACGGAGGCGATGCTTGCCAAGCCTTCGCCGCGAAAGCCCATGCTGGCAACGTGTTCCAAATCGTTTAAGGTTTTGATTTTGCTGGTGGCATGGCGGTGGAGCGCAAGCTCGATGTCGTCCGGATGGATACCGCTGCCGTTGTCGCTGACGCGAATCAGGCGGATGCCGCCGCCTGCCAGCTCGACATCAATCACTGTCGCGCCTGCATCGATACTGTTTTCAACGATTTCTTTCAAGGCGTTGGCAGGGCGTTCGACCACTTCTCCGGCGGCGATTTGGTTGACGAGATGGTCGGGCAGGGCGGCAATTCGGGACATCGGTTTCTTTCAAAAAAGCAACGGCAGAAGAGAAAATTACAGGTATTTGCGCATCAATTCGCATTCGACGCGGACGGTTTTGTTCAGCTGCAACACGGCAGTACCGAGCGATTCGTAGCGGTTAAGTCGATAAAAAGGTACGGAATTGAGCGAGGCATACAGTTTGAGAAAGCTGAGGCCTGCATTTCGTGCCATTTCTTCGGCACGGCTGAGCAGGGCCGTACCCAAGCCGAGATTGTGGAAGAGCGGATGGACGTATAAGGCGTCCAATTGCGCTTCTTTGAAATCGACTTGGAAGAAGCCTTGAATCAGCCCTTTGTATTCGACCACCCACAATGCTTTGTTTTTATCGGAGATGGTTTCCAAATAGCTGTTGATGTCGAGCAGACTTTCCCATGCGTGCATAATGGTTTCATCGTAACTGCGGATGCAGGCGTATTGAACGGCATGCAGATGGGCGTTGTGTATGGCTTGGCAGTCTTTTTCGGTTGCCGGACGGAGGATGGTCAGAAGGCTCATGGCGGATGGTCGGAAAAATTGATTTCAGACGGCCTTTGGCAATCAAAGGCCGTCTGAAAAAAGTGGGTAAGGTTACAGGCTTTGATGTAAGGTTTGTGCGGTTTGGAACGCGTTGTCCGCATCGTTGGCCAAGACGGTAAAGTGGCCCATTTTTCGGCCTTGGCGCGCGACTTTTTTACCGTATAGATGCAGATGTGCGTTCGGGTTGCTTTGCAGTGGCAGCCATTCGGGCTCACCGCCGTCTTCCTTCCAAACGTCGCCCAAAATATTCGCCATACAGCAAGAACTTAGCAATTTGGTGTCAGCCGGAGGCAGGTTGCACATCAGGCGGACCTGTTGCTGGAATTGGTCCGCCGCGCAGGCATCGATGGTGTGATGGCCGGAATTGTGCGGACGCGGCGCGATTTCGTTAACGACCAATTCATGTGTATCGCCGACAACAAACATTTCTACCGCCAATACGCCGACGTAGTTCAATTCATCGGCCAAACGCTGTGCCATTTGTCGCGCCTGTTGCTGAATGTCGGCACTCAGTCGGGCTGGAACGATGGAGTAGGCGAGGATGCCGTTTTCGTGAATATTTTCGGCAGGGTCGAAAGTTTGCACGTTGTCATTGTTCAGACGGCATACGATAACGGAAATCTCGCCGCGCAAGTCCACCATTTTTTCTAAAACGCAATCCACGCCTCCGTGTTCGGCAAATGCGGCTTTGAGTTCATCCAATGTTTTTACGCGGATTTGGCCTTTGCCGTCGTAGCCTAAAGTGGCAGTTTTTAAGATGCCGGGTAGAAATTGTACGCTTTCTTCAGTGATGTCTTCGGCTTTGCAAACTGCTTGATACGGCGCGGTTTGCAGGCCTGCTTTGCGTATCCATGCTTTTTCCTGAATGCGGTTTTGCGCGATGGCAACGCAGTCGCCGCTGGGGGAAACATTGGTATGTTTGGCGAGAAAACGCATCGCGTCGGCATTGACGTTTTCAAACTCGGTCGTAACCGCCGCGCATTTTGCCAATTCTTCCAAAGCTGCTTCATCATCAAATGGCGCGCATAAATGACGGTCGGCAAATTCTGCTGCCGGCGCATTCGGGTCGGGGTCGAGTACAGTTACTTTGTAGCCCATGGTTTTGGCAGCAACAGTAAACATTCTGCCTAATTGTCCGCCGCCAAGAATGCCGAGCATAGCAGGAGGGAGGATGGGGGATGTGTTCATGGATAATCGCTTTATGAAGAAATTGGGTAGGGTGTTTGCAGACCGTCTGAACATGGTTTTACGGCTTCAGACGGCCTAATGTTTTAAAGTTTACCGATAAATTGCGGCGGAACGTTTTCAGTTAACCATACGCCGTTGTCCGCCAGATAAAATTGGTGTCCTGCCGCAAGCATGGCGACAGTGTCGATGGTCAATACAACAGGCTTGCCGTGTCGGGAGCCGACGTTGACGGCTGTTGCGGCATCGGCAGACAGATGGACAAAATGGCGCGAGGCAGAATGTAGGCCTTGTTCCAAAATAGACGGAACAGAGCGCTCAGCCGTGCCGTGATACAAAATATGAGGAGGCGTTGCCACTTTGTGTTCGACCTGAACTTGTGCCGTCGAATGACCTTGCGCCGCGCGGATACGTTTGCCGTCTTCAGAAAGGGTAAACCTTTTTTTATCGTTGTTTTCGACCACTTCCAATAATATTTCGTAGGTCAGCGGATTGCCCATAAAGCCGCGCTCGGGATGGTTTACCTGCGTCAGCAGGGTATCAATATCCACCCAGCCGTCTTTATCCAAAGTAATACCGATTTGCTCGGGATGATGACGCAAAATAAAGCTGAGGAATTTGCTGATGGATTTTAGTTGTTTTTCGTTTAGTATCATAATCTTGTTGTTTAGTCATTTCAGAGCATAGGCCGTCTGAAATTTATTTATCCAACCCTTCTTGCACCATTTGCGCTGCGCGGATTACTGCGCGGGCTTTGTTTTGGGTTTCCTGCCATTCGGAAGTTGGGTCGGAGTCGGCAACTACGCCTGCGCCGCTTTGGACGAAGAGGGTATTGTTTTTAATCACGGCAGTGCGGATGGCAATGGCCAAGTCCATGTCGTTGTTGAAACTCCATACGCCGACTGCACCGCCGTAGATGCCGCGTTTGCTTGGTTCGACTTCTTCGATGATTTCCATGGCGCGGACTTTTGGAGCGCCGGAAAGTGTGCCTGCCGGGAAGGTGGCGGCGAGGATGTCCATGTTGGTCATACCGTCTTTTAGACGGCCTTCTACGTTGGAGACGATGTGCATCACATGGGAGTATTTTTCAATCACCATTTTGTCGGTGACTTTGACTTCGCCGGTTTTACTGATGCGGCCGACGTCGTTTCGTCCTAAGTCAATCAACATGACGTGTTCGGCAATCTCTTTGGCATCGCTCAGCAGGTCTTGTTCGTTGGCGAGGTCTTCGGCTGGTGTTTTGCCGCGCAGGCGTGTGCCGGCGATAGGGCGGACGATGACATCGTCGCGTTCGCGGCGGACGAGGATTTCAGGCGAAGAGCCGACAATATGGAAATCGCCGAAATCGTAGTAGAACATGTATGGCGATGGGTTCAGCGTACGCAGGGCGCGGTAGAGGGCAAGCGGATTGTCGGTAAATTCCATGCTCATGCGTTGGCTGGGGACAACCTGCATGCAGTCGCCTGCAAAGATGTAGTCTTTGATTTTGTTGACGCAGGCTTTGAAAGGTTCTTCTCCAAATTCGCTGACTGCTTGGGTTTGCTTGCTGCCGAGGGAAAGCGGGATGGCGCAACTTTGGCGTAGCTGGGTACGGATGTCTTCAAGACGTTCGCGCGCGCGTTCGTAGCCGTTGGTTTGAGACGGATCGGCATAAACAATCAGGTAGATTTTGCCGCTTAGGTTATCCACTACGGCAAGCTCTTGCGAGAGCATCAGGAGGATGTCGGGCGTACCGAGTGGATCGGCTTTGGCCGTATGTTTCAGGCGGTGGGCAAAATGTTCGAAATTGTAGATGGTTTCATAACCGAAATAGCCGACCAGGCCGCCGGTAAAGCGCGGCAGGCTTGGGATTTCGGGCGTTTTGAAGCGGTTGTGGAAGGCTTCGATAAAGGGCAGGGGATTGCCGTCGTGTTGTTCGACGATTTCGCCGTTTTGATACACATCGACATGTTTGCCGCTGGTTTTGAGATAGTGGTTGCAAGGCAGGCCGATAAAGGAATAGCGGCCGAAGCGTTCGCCACCGACAACGGATTCGAGCAGGTAGGTGAAAGGCTTGTTGGCAAGTTTGAGGTAGATTGAGAGCGGTGTGTCCAAGTCGGCAAGCAGCTCTTGAACGAGTGGGATGCGGTTGTAACCTTGTGCGGCTTGGGCTTGGTATTCTTGTTTGCTGATCATCTTGATAAGTCTTTCAGACGGCCTGTTTTAGGGTGTTAAATCGTGTGAAGAGTATAGCATTTTATTGGAATTGTTGACAGTCTGAGCGTTATGTCAGATATGGAAAACGCCGTCTGAAAAAGACGGCGCGAGGTATCAGGCAATGGTGTTGGAGATTTTGTTTTTCCGGCTTCGTTTCCACTTGAAAATATAAGCGGCAACAACGGGAATCAGGGCGATAATGGATTTGAATGTCCAGCCTGAATACCATGTACCTTCGGGAACATCGCTGGCAAGCCAAGTGAAGTATGGCCACCAGCAGGCAACCAGGCTGCCGAGGAACAGCGGCCAAATATGACGGCTTAAGTTGCGTTGCCATAAAAGGAAACAGATGACCGCCCAAACAAAAGTCAGTATGGTAATCAGGAGAATGGTGTAGGCATCTGAAATCAGGATGGCGGCAAAGTAGTAGCTGAGTCCGACCCATAATAGGGCAAGTATCAAGACGATGATTTCTTCCGGGCGTTTAAACATATTTTCTCTCTTTTATAAGACTGGCAATGCGTTAATACTATACCCTAAACAAGAAGCGATGATAAGAGTCTTTCAGACGGCCTTATAGCCGGGTTTGCTATAATGGGTGCAATCAATTTTTTGGAAAGGACAAACCATGACGGCAAACTTTCAAGAAACGCTGAAGGCTTTGGGCAAACAGGCGAAAAAGGAAGCTGCGGAGCGGGAAGCGGAAGCAAAGGCTAAAAAGCAGGTAGAGGATGTGGATTTCAGCAAGGCGGTTGGTAAGGTTACGCCGTTAAAAAATGCCGGCAATTATTATGAACAGCCCCGCGATAAATCGCCTATCAAGCCGCGCCCCAAAGAAATGGCGACTTTGGAGCAGGAAGATTATTTTTATGTAGGCAGCGGCGGCTGGGAAGAACCGCCGGCTTCGTTCAGTAAAAACGGGCAGGGTAAAAATGATTTGATGCGTTTGCGAAACGGTCATTATCCTGTGGTAGCGGATGTAGATTTGCACGGCTATACGCAGGAGGAAGCGCAGCAGGTATTGAACGAATTTATTGAGTTTACGAAAAAACACGGCGTTTGCGGCGAGATTGTCCACGGCAGCGGCTTGGGTTCTGCAGGCTATAAACCGGTTTTGAAAAATATGACGCGCCGCTGGTTGATGCAGCATCCTGACGTGTTGGCTTATGTCGAGCCTCGACAAGGCAATGATGGCGCAGTCAGGATTTTGTTGAAACGCCAACGCCGAGACGATGATTGGAAGCAGTAAAATAAAAAAAAGCAGTGTCAGTAAGATGACGCTGCTTTTTTATGTTTGCCAGACTAAGAAGATTTCTTTTTGGAAACCGATTCGCAACCTTTGCCATTGGTCATTGCGGTTTTGAATTTATCGGCAGAATCAATATCAGTGCATTTGTAAGCATTGCCCAAACTATCCATCCAAACGGAAAGGATATAGCCTGTTTTTGTGGGAATGGCTTTCAAACGATAGGCTCGGCTTGTACTGGCATCAATCATTTCGGCGGAGTATTTGTATTTGTCTGCCAAATCTTTATGGCCTTTGTATGAGGAAATAAAGTCATTCAACTGAGTTTTAATCTCATCAGTTTTCCACTTTGGATTTTTAACCATCTGGTTTTTAAAAGCAGAATTGATGGCGACTAACTCGGCATGCGCTTGTGATTGGTAGCCGCGCTCAATGTAGCGGTTGTAAGACGGAATAGCAATGACGCTCAGGATGGCTAAGATGGCGACGGCAATCATCATCTCAACCAGCGTAAAGCCTAGTTGTTTGGTAGAGGTTTTATTCATTATATTATTCGCTGGCAACGTAAGACTGAAGAACGACTTGGGTATTGGCATTCTTACCCCATGCTTTGGCTGTAACGCGGTAGGTAATTCGACCCTCAGTAGATTTGCCTAAATATTCGATGATGTAGCGTGGATTGTTTGTGATGCCGCTTTTTTTATCTAAAGGATATTCCGTACCATTGGTGTCAATACACAGGTTTTTGTCGCATTTGCGCTTCCAAGCATCTACGGTTGGGCTACCTTCTTCAGTAAAATCGCCATTGGATTTTACGTTTGGTGTGGAACATAAACCTTTTTCACATTTTGCGGTAAAAGTAGTCTTTTTACCTTCAATATCAAAAATTTGATTTTCACCTTCACGCAGTGCCGCTTCGGCTAGGGTGGTTGCCAGTTTGCGGTCGGCATCATTGGTACTGATACGCTGTTCAGTATTGTAGGACTGGGTAGCTGTGACCACGAGCAGGGCGATGACGACCATCATCATTAAAACGATAAACAAAGCATAGCCCTGCTGCTGGTTAGGTTTGTTTAGAGTGATCGGTCGGCACATACGTTTCCTCCGCGGATGGTGGCATTAATATTATAGATATCGACTTTATTGTCTTGTTCTTTTGATGGGTCAATACTGCCGTTATTCAGTACGATTTGGATAGAAGCCGGAGACTTAGCCTCAGCTGAGATATCCAATGCGTTTTTGTAATCAAATGATTCTGTATTTACTCCGCTGGCAGATGCATTTTCAGAATTAGGACATTCTGCATAGATATAGTGGATATCCATGATTGTAATGCCTTTAATCAACAGCTGCGGATTACTCCATGAGCCATCATTTGATAATTGGAAACGGAACAAACCGCTCTCTTCGCCAAGTTTGCCGACAGCGTAGGCAATCATTTCATGTTTCATGATGGCGATACTGCCGTCTTGATCAGAGTCGTTAATTTTTAAAGCCAATTTTGCCGCCGCCAAATCTTTAATTTCTGTTTGAGGCTTTGCAATGCCTGAGCAGCTACTGACAATAGCAGTTTTTGCAGCAGGGTTTGCTTTGTCGATTCCATATTGAAACAGCAGGGCTTTGCCGGTTTGAGCAAAACCTGCATAGCCTAATTTATTGATTTCTTTAACCGGTAACAGCTTATTCACACTAGCTGTTTTCAATGTGTATTCATCCGAGCTTTTGTCTTCTATTACTGCAGAGGCGGGAGAATTCGACATATTGAAGCAACCGAAATTGCCTGCCATACGCGCATCACGGACGATCATATTGGCGGCGTTGCGCAAATCTTGTTGGATACCGATACGGGCATTGGCAGATTTGTTCAATCCGCGCGCAGTAAAGTAGGTGGAGCTGACCGCCATTAAGACAATCATGCTGAGCAGGCTGGCAACCAAAAATTCAAGGATGCTGAAGCCTCGAATAGCGGTTTTATTGGGAATATGGTTGAGTAAGCGTTTATTGTTCATTGTTAGTCTCTTACGCGTGATTGGTAGGTATAGACAACGTGATGCCCCGATGTATTGAGATTTTTTACGCTATTTTCTTCTTCGACATCTTGCAACCATAAAACTTTCACGATGGTCGTGTCGCCTTTGCCATCGTCCTCGCAGTTTGGTTGGATGTCTTGGATGTCATTGTTGTAAGTCGGCTCTGCACCGGAAGAATCTTTGCAGATAGTGAAGAAGACTTGGGCTTCGGGAAGGGCTTTGGCTAAATCGGCTTTAAACTGTGCAATTTGAGCTTGCGCAAGTTGCGCTTTTGTCATTTTATCTTTAAATTCATTAGTTTGCTTTGAGTCTTTAAGCTGTTCAGAGCTTGATGTGATGTAAGCATCGTAGGATTTTTTATAACGGGAGGTTTTGTCGCCTGCAGTATCGGTTTCTTCAGAGAGCGTCGGATTGATGAGCATGCCTTCGATTAGATTTTGTGTAATTTGGGCGACAGTGGTTTGATTTTCAGACTCACGCACGTTGGATACGGTACGCAGTTGGACAGCCAGAAGGGCGAGCACACCGATGGCAAGGACAAACATGGCAATCAAAACTTCAATCAGGGTCATGCCTGATTGAAGTTTTGGGGTAAAGCTTGTTGAGCTCGTTTTCAGACGGCCTTTAAATGATCTGAGATGAGTAGAATTTGTAATGTTCATAAGATACCATTGTTATTATTTGGAAGAGTATTCGCACATTTTGCGCTCATCGTTTTTAGCACAGATTTCGACATGCCCATTGCCATTGATTAAAAGTACGGTAGCACGGGCTTTCTTGGTTTCAGTATCGGCGGCGGATTTATCTGTTAGGCTGATTTTGATGTGACCGTCTGAAAATTGATAATTCTTGCCATCGGTTGAATGGCCAAATGTACCATTGGGAAGAAATCTCCACCAGACTTCTTTGGGAGCTGAAGCAGAGAGAGCAGAACGGTCATTGCCGATAGGAATATAGTTGAAGCTGTATTCCACTTTGTCGGTGTCTCCATTGAGAATAATGGAGCGGATGGATAAATCGACAGTATCGTTTTGATAGCGTAAGTCTTCGTTTTTATCGGCGTAGGCCAACATACCATTACCGGCATATTTGGAATCGCAACCATTATTGGGCGAGCCATCGGATTTGATTTTGACCGGGCAGATGTAAACGGGAAGATTGAGACGGACGGCCTCATTTCGCGCGAAGCGCAGCAGATTGGCAATTTGCTCTGCTTGCGATGCTGCACGTCTGGAGGCAATCCATTGATTCATATTGGGAAGTGCGATGACGGCCATTACTGCTGCAATAGTAATGACGATCAGCAACTCAATTAGGGTGAAGCCTTTTTGTGTCTGATACATGAGTGATTTTTGGTAGTAATGTGTTGGGGTAACCGACGTTTTCTCTTTTGCATTTGCCTGTGGCAATGCTTTTGCTTTTATTGGATTTATTCTAAACGATTTTGGAATGCGTGACTAATAAAATATGAAATTCGGTTAGTTTTTCAGATAACCTGTCTCAATCTTCCATCAACATGGATTCTGGAACATAGGCAGCATTATCAAATTTGGTAAATTGACCCATCCAAGTGAGGAATACTTTCCCGACGGGACCGTTACGGTGTTTGCCGATAATACATTCCGCCAAGCCTTTTGCGGGTGATTCTGAGTTGTAGTATTCATCACGATACATGAACATAATCAAGTCGGCATCTTGTTCGATTGCGCCGGATTCACGCAAATCGGACATCATCGGGCGTTTGTCGGTACGCTGTTCAACGGTACGGCTCAACTGCGACAGGGCAATGACGGGAACTTGCAACTCTTTCGCCAATGCTTTGAGTGAGCGGGAAATTTCGCCAAGCTCGGAAGCGCGGTTGTCAGAACGGCCGGAGCCTGACATTAATTGCAGGTAGTCGATGACGATCAAACCCAATTTGCCGTTGAACTGGCGCGCAAGACGGCGGGCGCGGGCGCGCAGTTCGAGCGCGGTCAAACCCGGAGTTTCATCGATATACATGGGTGCATCGGAGAGTTTAACGACTGCCTCGTTCAGACGGCCCCAGTGTTCGTCTTGCAATCTGCCGGTTTTTAAAACGCTTTGGTCCAAACGTCCGACTGAACCCAGCATACGCATAACCAGCTGCGCACCGCCCATCTCCATCGAGAATACAGCGACAGGCAGCTTGCCCTCTACGGCAACGTGTTCCGCAATATTGATCGAAAAAGCGGTTTTACCCATAGACGGACGGCCTGCGACGATGATCAAATCACCCGGTTGGAGGCCTGATGTTTTTTTGTCGAGGTCGATAAAACCTGTCGATATGCCGGTTACTTCATCAGGATTGTCGCGCGAATAAAGCATATCGATGCGCTCGACCACTTCTTTCAAAAGATCGGGCATCTCAAGGAAGCCTTGTTTGGATTTGGCGGTACTTTCGGCAATTTGGAATACTTTGTTTTCCGCCTCATCCAAAAGCTGGCCTGCATCGCGCCCTTGCGGATTGTATGCGCTGCGTGCAATTTCCGTGCCGACTTCGGCAAGCTGGCGCATGATGGAACGCTCGCGCACGATTTCGGCGTAGCGGCGGATATTGGCAGCAGATGGCGTGTTTTGCGCCAGCGTAATCAGATAGTTGAATCCGCCTGCCGCTTCCAATTCTTCATTGCGTTCCAAACTTTCCTGAACGGTAATGACGTCAGCAGGACGGCTTTCATTAATCAGATTGGCAATTGCACGAAAAATCAGGCGGTGTTCGTGGCGGTAAAAATCCTCGCCGGAAACGACATCGGCAATACGGTCCCAAGCAGAATTTTCCAGCATCAGGCCGCCCAATACGGATTGCTCCGCTTCGGTGGAATGTGGCGGCAGTGACAATGCGCTGATTTCACGGTCTTCAGACGGCATATCGGAATAATTGCTCATGACGGGCATCTCTGGCTGGAAAATTGCAATCCACTATTATAGCGCAGTGTAAGTTCAATTGGTTTGTTTAGGCTAAAGCAGGTAAAATAGCAATGTTGTCGATTTGACAACGCACACTACCAAAATATAAATATCAATAATTAGGAGCATAAAAATGGAACACAAGCTGCCACAATTGCCTTATGAACTGGATGCGTTATCCCCCCATCTGACCAAAGAGACTTTGGAGTTCCACTACGGCAAACACCATCAAACTTACATCACCAATTTGAACAATCAAATCAAAGGCACTGAGTTTGAAGAAATGCCTTTGGAAGAAATCGTGAAAAAATCTTCCGGCGGTATGTTCAACAACGCTGCCCAAACTTGGAACCACACTTTCTACTGGCTGGGCTTTACTCCTAAAGGTCAAGGCAAACCTGCCGGTGAATTGGCTGCAGCCATCGACGCCAAATGGGGCAGCTTCGAGAAATTCCAAGAAGCGTTCAATGCTTGCGCGGCCGGTACTTTCGGCTCCGGTTGGGCATGGTTGGTGAAAACGCCTGCCGGTGAATTGGATTTGGTTTCTACTTCCAATGCAGGTACTCCGCTGACTACTGAAAACACTCCGCTGTTGACTTGCGACGTATGGGAACACGCCTACTACATCGACTACCGCAACAGCCGTCCTAACTACCTGAAAGGTTTCTGGGAAATTGTTAACTGGGATGAAGTTGCCAAACGCTTCGCCGCATAAAACGATGTGAATGAAAAGGCCGTCTGAAGAATTTTCAGACGGCCTTTTTGTCGATATGGGCGTGAAGAGATGGTTTAGATGAATGTTTTTTCTGTCTGATGCGCAAAATTATCATGGAGCAGAAAAAAAGGATAAACGGGAGATTATGCTAAAATATTGTCAACAATTTTTTGATTCCGCATGATATGGAATCAGCGTTTGATACACATAAACAAGAGGATTTTATGAAATTTCTAGACCGTGAGGCGACCATTGCCAAACCCGGCTTTAATCGTTGGCTGGTACCACCTGCCGCTTTGGCTGTGCATCTTGCCATCGGGCAGATATACGCTTATTCCGTGTTCAATGCGCCGCTGACCAAGCTTATCGGTATTACTGAGTCGGCTGCAGGAGATTGGAAGCTGACCACGGTAGGTTGGATTTTCAGTATTGCCTTGGCGATGTTGGGCGCGTCAGCGGCCATGTTCGGTACATGGATGGAACGCGTTGGGCCGCGTAAGGCGATGTTTGTTGCTGCCTGCTGCTTTAGTTTAGGCTTTTTTGTGTCGGCGATCGGCGTTCATACGCACAATCTGTTTTTGCTTTATTTGGGCAACGGTGTAATTGGCGGGGTTGGTTTGGGCTTGGGCTATATCGGGCCTGTATCGACTTTGATGAAATGGTTTCCCGATAAACCGGGTATGGCGACAGGTTTGGCGATTATGGGCTTTGGTGGCGGCGCGATGTTGGCCTCGCCTTTATCCGTGTCGCTGATGAGTTTTTTCTCCAGTGAAACTTCGGTTGGCGTAGCGCAGGCTTTTGTTGTTTTAGGATTGTTTTATCTGGTGTTGATGATGTTCGGCGCGTTTACCATCCGCATACCTGCCGATGGCTGGAAACCTAAAGGTTATGTTGCGCCGAAAAACAAAAGCAAATTGGTCAGCAGTAATCATGTCAATGTCTCACAAGCCATGAAAACGCCGCAATTCTGGCTCTTGTTTTGGGTATTGTGTCTGAACGTGACGGCAGGTATCGGCGTTTTAGGTCAGGCTTCTGTCATGATTCAGGAGCTGTTTTCTGAAACTTCTGTCGGTAAACAGGCTGCCATTGGCGCGGGTGCGGCGGCAGGTTTTGTGAGCCTGTTGAGCCTGTTTAATATGGGAGGCCGTTTTTTGTGGTCCAGCGTGTCCGACAAAATCGGGCGTAAAAATACTTATACTATTTTCTTTGTGCTCGGCTCGCTGTTATATTTTGCCATTCCGTCGATTGGCGAGAGCGGGAACAAGGCTTTGTTTGTTATTGGATTCTGCGTCATCATTTCCATGTATGGCGGCGGTTTTGCAGCGATTCCGGCGTATCTGAAGGATTTGTTCGGCACTTATCAAGTCGGTGCAATCCACGGCAGGATTTTGCTGGCATGGTCAACTGCGGCCGTTATTGGCCCGGTGTTGGTCAACTATATCCGCCAAAGTCAAATTGAAAGCGGTGTTCCGGCTGCTGAGGCTTATAGCATTACCATGTACATTATGGCAGGTTTGTTGATTGTCGGTTTGTTGTGTAATTTGAGTGTCCGTTCGGTTCACGAAAAGCATCACGAAAAAGACATTAAGGTCGCGGCACATAGCGGCAACCCCGATGATGAAACCGCTGTATCCGATGCCTATCTGATCAGCAAGAAAGTATCAGCGGGCGGTATCGGCGTATGGTGGCGCTGGGCTTTGGTCTGTATCCCTTTGGGCTATGGCGTCATTATGGTTTTTGTGAAAGCCTTAAGTTTGTTTAATTGATTGTTGAAAATTAGAGGCCGTCTGAAAGTTTCAGACGGCCTTTTAAAATATTAAGCAACTAATCTTTTGATACGCTGATGGTATGTTTGATGTGTTTTAAATTCGCAACGATGGTAAAAGTCATCATCACCAGTAATGCCCATGAACTCCATTTGCTGATATGTACCGATGCCCACGCGCCGATTTGGTTGGGATAACGCCAAACGCCGAATAGGGTTCCCAAATTTTCTGCCAGCCAAATAAAAAATCCGATCAGGACGAAAGCGAGCAGGAGCGGCATTTTGCGAGCGGTGTCATAGGGCGTGTATAAGACCGTTGTCCGGGCGTATAGGCCGAGAGCAAAAGCTGCAAGGTACCAGCGATAGTCGCCGATATAGTGATGGGTGAAAAAATTGATATAAATCGCCAGTGCGCACAAAGTGCCCAACCAATACGGCGGATGGCTTTTGATTTTGAGGTCAAACAGCCGCCATGCTTGAATGATATAGCTGCCGACTGCGGCATACATAAAGCCCGCAAACAGTGGTACGCCGCCGATTTTGGTGTATGCCTCATCCGGA
Organism: Neisseria sp. 20925_1_37; assembly: GCF_041433255.1. NCBI lineage: Bacteria > Pseudomonadati > Pseudomonadota > Betaproteobacteria > Neisseriales > Neisseriaceae > Neisseria > Neisseria sp. 20925_1_37. The sequence goes on from NZ_JAPWBC010000002.1 coordinate 197,261, forward strand.
TAGCTCCAAGACTGGATATCGCCTGATGTCTTGAACCACTCTAAAGCAAAGCCTACCAAGTGAAACAGCGTAATCGATTTCACTTCATCCCAAGTTTCCAGCTTGAAATACAGCATGGCTGCTTGAACGGAGACGGCAAAAATCAGCAGTAGGTCGTAGCGTGAAATTCCTAACCAGCCTGTTTTCGGAACGAGGAACATGGCAATGAAAAACAAGCCTGCAAATAAGCAGGCTCGTGCTTCTTTCAAACTGAAAAACCAAAATTCAACGATAAAGCGTCGCCAACCATGCAAATCCTTGCGTTTGGGATGTTCAGTCAGCCAAGTATCCAGTTTGCCCAACATATTTTCAGACGGCCTCTTTATCTTGAGAATGTTTTAGGCAGATTGAATCGGAATAACGCGGTTTTGCTTACGTTTTGCGCCACCTTCGCAGTAGTTGGTTTTGACATAATCTTCAACGATTTGTAAAAACTCTGCAGCGATATTGTCGCCTTTGAGGGTGACTTTTCGTTCGCCGTCTACATAAACCGGCGCAACCGGAGTTTCGCCTGTACCGGGCAGGCTGATACCGATATCGGCAAGCTTGCTTTCGCCCGGGCCATTGACTACGCAACCCATTACGGCGACGTTCAATGATTCAACGCCTGGATATTCAGTGCGCCAAACAGCCATTTTTTGGCGTAAATAGTTTTGTACGTCTTGAGCCAACTCTTGGAATACGGTACTGGTGGTGCGGCCGCAACCGGGGCAGGCTGTAACCATTGGCGTAAAGGAGCGCAAGCCCATGGTTTGCAGGATTTCTTGACCGACAATGACTTCTTGTGTACGTGGGGAGCCGGGTTCGGGCGTAAGGGAAATTCGAATGGTGTCGCCGATGCCTTCTTGCAACAATACGGCCAGAGCTGCGGTGGAAGCCACAATGCCTTTGCTGCCCATGCCAGCCTCGGTCAGACCAAGATGGAGTGGATAGCGGCAACGGCTGCCCAATTCGCGGTAAACCTGAATCAAGTCTTGTACGGCGCTTACTTTGCACGACAAAATGATTTTGTCTTCGGGCAAGCCCAAAGCCACGGCTTTTTCTGCCGATTCCAGCGCAGAAACAATCAAAGCCTCTTTCATGATTTCTTCAGGCGGTTTCGGTGTGGCAGAAGCTAGGTTGGCATCCATCATGCGCTTGGCAAGGCTTTGATCAAGTGAACCCCAGTTCACACCGATGCGTACGGCTTTATTGTTTTCTGCCGCTGTACGAATCATAAAGGCAAATTTCTCATCGCCTTTTGAGCCTTTGCCGACATTGCCTGGGTTGATGCGGTATTTAGACAGGGCCTTGCCGCACTCAGGAAATTCGGCCAATAAGCGTTCGCCATTAAAATGGAAATCACCAATCAAAGGCGTGGTATAACCCATATCGTCTAAGCGGCTGCGGATTTCGGCGACTTTGGAAGCAGCTTCCGGAGTATTGACCGTGATGCGTACCATTTCCGAGCCGGCATCGCTCAACTCTTTGACCTGTCGGGCGGTTGCTTCTGCATCTGCGGTGTCGGTATTGGTCATAGATTGCACAACAACGGGCGTATCGGAGCCGATGATGAGATGGTCAATTTTGACTTGATGTGTCTGACGGCGTTTAGGTGTGGTCATTTTAGTTTTTTCCTGCAACAAAAGAGGCGGATTTTTCACCGGCAACACGGTATTTCAAAGGTTCGATAGGTGTGCCGCCGTAATTGGCTTCCGAGCCGGCTGCAATACCGATCCAAACATTGTAAGGTGCGCCGCCTCTCAGACGTTGTTCGCTTCCGGCTGGAACGATACGGCTGAATACAACTTTTCCATCTTTGTCTGTAATAATCAGATTGCTTCGGTATTGGACTTTAATCCAAAGTTCGTCTTTCTCAACTTTGACGGCAGGCTTCTCATCTTGTACGACGGCGGAAGCTGCTGAGGCTGCTTGATCATTAGCCACTTCAGGCTTATTGGTAATTTCTTTTTTGCCTTCTTCGGTCATTTCGCTAACGGCAACATTATCCGTTTTCAAAGCAGGCGTTTTCATCGTATCGGCAACATCTTTGCTGTTTTGAATATTTGCCTGTTCGTTTTCATAGCTGGATTTACTTTGCCAAAAGTAAACACCGCCTACAGCCAAAGCCAATGCGGCTATCCCCAATATCCATTTTGGGAAGCCTTGTTTCTCAGTGTCTTTGTAGCTTAAGCCGGTGTTGGCACTGCGTGTTACCGCGTATACATGGTCTTCAAGTTGCGGAGTAATGGAGAGCAAATGTTTGGCGATGGTTTGTTCGTCGATTTTCAGAAATCGTGCATATGAACGCAGATAGCCTGAAACAAAGACTAAGCCGGGAAAGCCTGAATATTCCCCTTTTTCCAAAGCATCAATTTGTTCGGCAGACAGTTTTAAACGTGAAGCAACATCTTCAATATCGATTTTGGCATCAGTTCTGTGTTTTCGTAATTCATCCCCCAGTGTTTTGGCGGCTTGTGTGTCGTAGTTGATTTTATCGTTATTTTCCATTTAGTGGCCTGTTGTAACAGTTTGTAGTTCGTCAGAATAAGGGAAGTTTGCCCTAAGTTGGGCTTCGTATTCGTATGCGGCGTGTTTATTGCCCAAGGCAGTGGCCAAGCGCCAGCCTAAAAGCAAATCGTCAGCCTGCAGGACATCAACTTTGCTTTGGTATTGGCGGAAATAATAGTCGGCATCGTTCAGATTTCCTGCCATCATTTTGGTTCGGGCAAGTTCTTTGAAAGCAGGGAAGAATTGCGGATTCGCTGCTAAAGACCTTTCTAAATAGGCTTGGGCTAAAGAGTATTGGCCTAACCTTGCGCTGCAAATGCCTTTATTCATATTGGCAATAAAGGGGCTTGGGTAGGTTGGGTCGGCCAGTGCTTTATCAAAATAAGCCAAAGATTCGGCTGGTGCATTCATTTGATTGCACAAGAACCAACCGTAGTTGTTGTTGACTTCCGCACTATCAGGTTTTAAAGACAATGCTTTAAGAAAGCTTTCCTGAGCTTTATCTTTGACCTTCAAATACTGATAAATCTCGGCTCGTACCAACCAAGCAAGGTCATTTTTTGAATTGGATTTAAGCGCCTCTTCGATACTTTCAGTAGCTTGGCGGTAGTTTTGGCCGCGCATATATTCTACAGCTAGTTGGGTTTTGATATTAGAAACCTGAATGGCACGTTCTTTAGGGCTTGGGCCGGAAGAGGAAGCGCAGGCTGAAAGAGTCAGTGCGGTAAGTAAAGCGAATCCGAACTTGATTTTCATAATTAACCTTATTGTTCGACCAAAATCTGTTGCCATTTTTGTTGGCGACGTGTTTTATCTTGTACTTGTCCGGCCAATTGTCCGCAAGCAGCGTCAATGTCATCGCCGCGGGTTTTGCGGACAGTAACGACAAAGCCGGCTTGTTGCAGAGTATCGCGGAAGACACGGATATTTTCATTGGTAGAACGTTCGTAGCCGGAATTTGGGAAAGGATTGAACGGAATCAGATTGAATTTGCAGGGTACGTCTTTAACCAACTCAATCAATTCGCGCGCATGTTGCGCTTTATCGTTGATACCGTCGAGCATAACGTATTCAAAGGTAATAAAGTCACGGGGTGCTTTGACCAAATAACGTTGACAGGCCGCCATCAATTCTTTGAGCGGGTATTTTTTGTTGAGGGGAACAATCTGATCGCGCACTTCATCGTTGGATGCGTGTAAAGACACGGCCAAAGCAACAGGCATTGCATCACGCAGTCTGTCCATTTGTGGAACCATGCCCGAAGTGGAAACAGTCACGCGGCGGCGGCTCAAGCCGTAGCCGTGATCATCCAGCATAATGCTCAAAGCGGTAACAACATTGTCAAAGTTTGCCATGGGTTCGCCCATGCCCATCATCACCACGTTGGAGATAACCCGTTCGTTTTTAGGGGTAACGCCCATGGCTTTATTGGCCCACCAAAGCTGACCGATAATTTCAGCTGCAGTCAGATTACGGTTGAAACCTTGTCGTCCGGTAGAGCAGAAGGTGCATTCCAATGCGCAACCGACTTGGGAAGAGATACATAAAGTACCGCGTTCGGCTTCGGGAATGAAAACGGTTTCTACACCGTTGCCCGTGCCGACATCCAGCAACCATTTGCGTGTACCATCAGTAGATTCTTGTGCCATCATTAATTTAGGCACTTCGATTGTGGCTTGTTCATTCAACTTGGCGCGCAATGATTTGGCCAAGTCAGTCATTTCTTCAAAGTTTTGTGCACCCGCTTGATGCATCCAACGCATTACCTGCTTGGCGCGAAAAGGTTTTTCGCCCATTTCGGCAAAGTGTTGCGTCAGTCCGTTTAAATCGTAGTTCAGTAGATTGGTTTTCATGTATTTTTATGTTTCTCAGTAAAGCTTTTAAAGCAAAGAGGCTTATTGGGCAGCTTTGCTTTAAAAGCCTTTGGGTTTTCAGACGGCCTTTAATTTGTAGGACATACAAAGCAGTTTTGCCGTCCGATATAAATCGGACGGCCGTAAAGCGGCTATAGGCTTTTACTCTTGGCGTGGGCAGATTTCGCTTTGGCTGAAGAAGTAAGCAATTTCAATTGCAGCATTTTCAATGCTGTCAGAACCATGTACGGCATTGACACTGACAGATTCTGCAAAGTCGGCACGGATTGTGCCAGGAGCTGCATCGGCTGGATTGGTTGCGCCCATCAATTCGCGATTTTTGGCAACGGCGTTTTCACCTTCCAATACTTGAATCATGACAGGATTGCGAGTCATGAATTTAACCAAGTCTTCATAAAAAGGGCGGTCTTTGTGTACGGCATAAAACTCTTTTGCTTCACGCTCAGAGAGATGTTTCATTTTCGCCGCAATAATGCGCAAGCCGTTTTCTTCAAAGCAGCTGTAAATCTTGCCGATGACGTTTTTTTCTACTGCATCGGGTTTGATGATGGAAATCGTACGTTCGATGGCCATGTTATGTCCTTGTTTTTATTAATAGGTAAGTTGCCGTAGCCAAGAGGCGAGGGAAGTGTATTCTACCAAATTTCGCCCCTTTTTGGGAAAGGCATTATTTGCTTAAAGTCAGGTGTGGTTGTTCCAAATAGACTTCGGATTGCATTTCGATCATACGGCTGGCTGTACGGGTAAATTCTTCGGCGAAATCGCCTTCAACGTAAATATCGTTTACGCCAACTGCGCTGGTGGCACACAATTTCACACGGAAATCGTATAAAACGTCAATTAACCATGTCAGACGGCGTGCTTCTGCTTTTTCTTGAGGGGTCAGGCGTTCCAATCCTGAAAGGAAAACCATCTCGTAATGTTCGGCCAAGTACAGGTAGTCAGCTTGTGAGCGTGGGCCAAAACATAATGCGCGGAAATCAAACCAGATGGCGCGTTCTGACTGGGCTTTGTGAGGAATTTCTCGTCCATGAATAATGCTGATGCCTGGGTTTAATTCAGAGATTCCGCTCATTTCCTTAAATAAAGCAGCCAGTTTTTGCTCGTTCTCTTCATTATTAGGAACAAAGAAAATTTCGGCAGGACGCAACGTACGCAAGCGGTAATCTTCGCCGCCATCCACATTTAAAACGGTTAGGTTGGACTCGATAAGGGCGATGGTTGGCAGAAAGCTGCTGCGGTTTTGGCCTTGAGGATAGAGTTCGGATGGGGCGTAGTTGGAAGTGGCTACCAAGACTACACCTTCGCTCAACAGGTTTTCCAGCAAACGGCCTAAAATCATGGCATCGGCAATATCGCTGACGTGAAACTCGTCAAAACATAATACGCGTGTTTCTTTGGCAATTTCTGTTGCAACGGCTTTTAAGGGATTGGCTTCGCTTTTCAAGACTTTAAGACGTTGATGGATTTCGGCCATGAAGGCATGGAAATGCACGCGACGCTTACGGCGATAAGGGAGGCAACCGAAAAAAGCATCCATCAAAAAGCTTTTACCGCGTCCTACGCCACCATAAAAATAGAGTCCTTTAGGTACTTGAGGGGAACGCAAGCTACGGCCGAGAAAACGGTTGCGTTTGCGTTTGAACATCATCAGCTCGGTCCATAAACGATCCAAATATTCAATGGCTCGCGCTTGGGCTTCGTCGCGGATAAAGTTGGGCTGTTCGGCTGCAGCTTGATACCAAGTCAATGGGCTGTGGTTTTCAAATGGAGGTGGTGTGAATAGTTGGTCTCTATTGCTCATGTGTAACCTTTATTATGCTTTACTGGCGATAGTTGAAACATCATCCGCAATAGTTTAGACGGTAGTTGGAATGATGTTTTCATTACAGAATAGTCGGTCTATTATAAATGATTTCAGACGGCCTGCGTTTTTTGCAAAAGCATTGTAGTAAATATAGTTGAAATAGTGTGCGATTAAGGTATGTGTGAAAAGAGCTGGCTTTGTATTTCTTGCGAAAACAAAAAAACGCCGCATTTCTGCGGCGTTTTGCTACTAAGTATTAATGAGCACTTTCTTGCAATGCCAAGTCTACACGCTCACGCAACTCTTTACCCGGTTTGAAGTGAGGAACATGCTTTTCAGGCACTTCCACGCGTTCGCCGGTTTTCGGGTTGCGCCCGATACGGGCAGGGCGGTGGTTCAAGTCGAAGCTGCCGAAGCCGCGGATTTCGATACGTTGTCCACGAGCCAGTGAGCGGGTCATGGTATCAACCAAGACTTTTACACTGTATTCGACATCTTTAGCCAGCAGTTGGTTGCCATTTTTTTCGGCAAACACTTCTGCAAGGCGAACCATCAATTCAGACTTCGTCATGTCTGCGACCTTATTCTTGGTCGCCGGACAGTTTGGCTTTCAGCAAGTCGCCCAGGCTGGTAGTACCGGCATTGGCAGTTGCAGCAGCGTTAACTGAATTCAGTGCTTCGCGGTTTTCTTTAGCGTCTTTCGCTTTAACAGACAGACGGATGCTGCGGTTTTTGCGGTCAACGGTAACGATAACGGCTTCAACTTCGTCGCCTTCTTTCAGTTTGGTAGTCAGGTCTTCAACGCGGTCAGCGGCGAATTCAGAAGCAGGCAGGTAGCCTTCAACTTCTTCAGACAGAGCGACTACGGCACCTTTGGCGTCAACAGATTTCACAGAACCTTTAACCAAAGAACCTTTGTCGTTTACGCTGATAAAGTTGCCGAACGGATCACCTTCCAGTTGTTTGATACCCAAAGAGATGCGTTCTTTTTCAACGTCGATTGCCAATACAACGGCTTCAACTTCTTCGCCTTTTTTGTATTTGCGTACAGCTTCTTCGCCAGCTTCGGTCCAAGACAGGTCAGACAAGTGAACCAGACCGTCGATACCGCCGGGCAGACCTACGAATACGCCGAAGTCAGTGATAGATTTAACTGCGCCGGAGATTTTGTCGCCTTTGTTGTGGTTGGCGGCAAACTCTTCCCAAGGGTTAGCTTGGCATTGTTTCATACCCAAAGAGATACGACGGCGGTCTTCGTCGATTTCCAGGATCATTACTTCAACTTCGTCACCCAGTTGAACAACTTTGCTTGGGTGTACGTTTTTGTTGGTCCAATCCATTTCGGAAACGTGTACCAAACCTTCGATGCCTTGTTCGATTTCAACGAACGCACCGTAGTCGGTCAGGTTGGATACTTTACCGAACAGGCGGGTACCTTGTGGGTAACGACGGGTCAGGCCGCTCCAAGGATCTTCGCCCAGTTGTTTCATACCCAGGGAAACGCGTTGTTTGTCTTGGTCAAATTTCAGGACTTTAGCTTCTACTTCTTGACCAACTTCCAAAACTTCGCTTGGGTGTTTCACACGGCGCCATGCCAAGTCGGTGATGTGCAACAGACCGTCGATGCCGCCCAAGTCAACGAATGCACCGTAATCGGTGATGTTTTTAACGATACCTTTGATAACTGAACCTTCTTGCAGGTTTTCCAACAAGGCTTTGCGTTCTTCGCCCAAAGTAGCTTCCAGAACAGCGCGGCGAGACACAACAACGTTGTTGCGTTTTTTGTCCAGTTTGATCACTTTGAATTCAATTTCTTTGCCTTCGAAGTGAGAAGTGTCTTTTACAGGACGTACGTCAACCAAAGAACCCGGCAGGAATGCGCGGATGCTGTTGATCATAACAGTCAGACCACCTTTGACTTTGCCATTGATAACGCCGGACAGGATGTCGCCGTTTTCCATAGCTTCTTCCAAAGCGATCCAGTCGGCAGCGCGTTTGGCTTTTTCGCGGGACAGTTTGGTTTCGCCGAAGCCGTTTTCAACAGATTCGATGGTAACGGTAACGAAATCGCCAACTTTAACTTCAATCTCGCCCTGAGCGTTTTTGAATTCAGCAACATCAATCAGAGATTCTGATTTCAGACCTGCGTTAACGGTAACGAAGTTTTGATCGATGCCGACTACTTCGGCAGTAATCACTTCACCTGGGTTCATCTCTTGCAGGGTAAAGCTTTCTTCCAGCAGCTGGGCAAAATTTTCCATAGTCATATATACTCTTTTCGGTACACCGCCAAGGGGTGCGGGTTAGGTTTGAAATGACCTGCCGTCCTTGGCGCGGCAGGTTGGGAAATGTTTTCAGACGGCCTTGTTATAGGATTAACAGGCCGTCTGAAATGAAAACTTCGCGATTATACTCCAAATTTTAAACTTTATGATACCAATCAAGCACTTTTTTTACAGCTTCTTCGATAGAAAGGTTATCAGTATCTAAAAGCAGAGCATCGGGCAGCTGTTTCAACGGAGCAACAGGGCGGCGGCGGTCTGCTTCGTCGCGCGCCTCAATGTCTGACAAAATGCGCTTGAATGCAACGCCTTCGCATGGGATACCGAGTTGTTTGGCACGGCGTTGGGCGCGGACATTGGCACTTGCGGTCAGGAAAATTTTTAATGCGGCATCAGGGAAAATAACCGAGCCGATATCGCGGCCGTCGGCGACCAAACCTTTTTCGGTTAAGAAATCGCGTTGGCGCTGCAAAAGGGCGGTACGCACTTTAGGCAACTGCGCGACGGCAGATGCGCCCATACCGATCGCTTCGGTACGGATTTGCTCGGATACATCTTCGCCGTTCAATAATACGACGCTGCCTTCAAATTGTGCGGGCAAGGTTTCTGCCAGTGTGCTGACGGCATCTTCATCTGTCCAGGCAACATTTTGTTTTTGTGCGTAAAGCGCGGTCAGGCGGTAAAGCGCACCGGAGTCGAGGTAAAGAAAACCCAAGGCTTCGGCTACGCGTGAGGCAACCGTCCCTTTGCCGGATGCGCTGGGGCCGTCGATGGCGATAACTTTTTGCTTGAGGCTCATGTGTTCTCCTGAATGCGATAGGTATTTGAATTAACCGTTTATTATACGTTGCTTTGGCCGTCTGAAAACGAAAATTTTTGTGTGATTTAGATTTGAGGGAAAAGCGGCTCGGCCTTATCGGGTATAATGGCCAAAATCATAATTTAACCGCTTTATCTGATTGTTCGGGCCGTCTGAAATAACGGGTCGGGAACGGTCTTAGAATTTAGAAACATTATGTTACAAACTGATAATCTTACTTCTGCACAACCTCAGCGCATTATCACTGCTCAAAATATTTCCGCTCAGGAAGAATTGCTTGAACGCGCTTTACGTCCGAAAACTTTAGACGACTATATCGGGCAGGATAAAGCAAAAGAGCAGTTGGCCATTTTTATTCAGGCGGCGAAAAAACGTGGCGAAGCGCTTGACCACACTTTGCTGTTTGGCCCTCCGGGTTTGGGCAAAACTACTTTGGCGCACATTATCGCCAAAGAGTTAGGCGTTAATTTGCGTCAAACCAGCGGTCCGGTTTTGGAACGTGCTGGCGACCTTGCGGCCTTGTTGACTAATCTCGAGCCGCATGATGTGCTGTTTATCGATGAAATCCACCGTTTAAGCCCAGTGGTTGAAGAAATCCTTTATCCTGCGCTTGAAGATTATCAGTTGGACATCATGATAGGCGAAGGTCCGGCCGCGCGTTCGGTCAAAATCGATTTGCCGCCGTTTACATTGGTGGGCGCGACGACCCGTGCCGGTATGTTGACCAATCCGTTGCGCGACCGTTTCGGTATCGTATCCCGATTAGAGTTTTATCAGAATAAAGATTTGGCAACTATTGTTGCCCGTTCTGCTCAACTATTGCAGTTGGATATGGGTGACGAGGGGGCGATGGAAGTGGCCAAGCGCAGCCGCGGTACGCCGCGTATTGCCAACCGCCTTTTGCGACGTGTGCGCGATTATGCCGATGTGAAAAACAATGGCGTCATTGATGCGGAAATTGCCGATGCGGCTTTGAGTATGCTGGATGTGGATGGGCAAGGTTTGGATGTGATGGACAGGAAATTCCTTGAGGCGATTTTGCACAAATTCAGCGGCGGTCCTGTCGGTTTGGAAAACGTGGCTACTGCGATTGGAGAATCGACCGATACCATCGAAGATGTGATTGAACCATATCTGATTCAGCAGGGCTTTTTGCAACGTACACCGCGCGGACGCGTAGCAACCGAACGAGCCTATCTGCATTTCGGTTTGAAGGTTCAAGAATAATAATGAAGGCCGTCTGAAAACCGCTTTCAGACGGCCTGATACTTTCAATTTCATATGATTTTCGGCAAATATCTGCCGATAATCGGTTAAAATGTTCCCCTTTTCTTTTTTGAAGTTTCCCCATGAATATCTTATCCGTAGAAAATGCTTCTTTTGCCGTCGGCCACGTCGCCTTGCTCGACAAAACTTCTTTTCAACTCGACAGCGGCGAGAAAATCGGTTTAATCGGCCGCAACGGTGCGGGTAAGTCTTCGTTTTTAAAAATTCTGGCCGGCGTACAAAAGCTCGACGACGGGCAGATTATTGTTCAAAACAACCTTAAAATCGTTTATGTGCCGCAGGAATCCTTTTTTGATAAGGATGCAACTGTATTTGATACCGTTGCCGAAGGTTTGGGCGAAATTCGTGATTTATTGCGCCGTTATCATCATGTCAGCCATGAGTTGGAAAATGGTTCGAGTGAGGCTTTGTTGAAAGAGCTCAACGAATTGCAACTTGAAATCGAAGCGAAGGACGGCTGGAAGCTGGATGCGGCAGTCAAGCAGACTTTGGGGGAACTCGGTTTGCCGGAAAACGAAAAAATTGGCAACCTCTCCGGCGGTCAAAAAAAGCGTGTCGCCTTGGCGCAGGCTTGGGTGCAAAAGCCCGATGTATTGCTGCTGGACGAACCGACCAACCATTTGGACATCGACGCGATTATCTGGTTGGAAAACCTGCTCAAGGCGTTTGAAGGCAGCCTGGTTGTGATTACCCACGACCGCCGTTTTTTGGATAATATCGCCACGCGCATCGTTGAACTTGACCGCGGCATTCTGCGCTCCTATCCTGGCTCGTTCTCCAAATACAGCGAGAAAAAAGCGCAAGAGTTGGCAGTCGAGGCGGAACATAACCGCCTCTTCGACAAATTCCACGCACAGGAAGAAGCATGGATACGCAAAGGCATCGAAGCGCGCCGTACCCGTAACGAAGGTCGCGTGCGCCGTTTGGAAGAGCTACGTCGCCAGCGTGCCGAACGCCGAAACGTACAAGGGCAGGTCAACTTTAAGCTCGACAGTGGCGAAAAAAGCGGCAAAATCATCGCCGAATTGGAACACGCTTCGTTTGCCTATGGCGACAAAGTTATCATGGACAAATTCTCCGCCATCTTGCAACGCGGCGACAAAATCGGCTTAATCGGTCCAAACGGTATCGGTAAAACCACCTTCCTTAAGCTGATTTTGGGCGAATTGCAGCCGACCTACGGCAGAATCCGTATCGGCAGTAAACAGGAAGTTGCCTATTTCGACCAGTTCCGCAGCGCCTTGAACGAAAACGATACTGTGTTTTACACACTCGGGCAGGGCAATGATTACGTTGAAGTCGGCGGTAAGAAAAAGCATGTGATGAGCTATTTGGAAGATTTTCTGTTCCATCCAGCCCGCGCACAAAGTCCCGTTTCATCACTCTCCGGCGGCGAACGTAACCGCCTCCTGCTGGCAAAACTCTTTACCCGTCCTGCTAATATTTTGGTCTTGGACGAACCGACCAATGACTTGGATATCGACACCCAAGAGCTGCTTGAAGACTTGCTGCGTGATTACCAAGGCACGGTATTCCTTGTCTCGCATGACCGTATGTTCTTGGATAATGTGATTACCCAAAGCATTGTTTTCGAAGGACAAGGCCGTCTGAAAGAATACATCGGCGGCTATCAGGACTATATCGACGCAAAATCGCGGGAAGATAAAATTCAGACGGCCTCTGCGCCTAAAGCGGTTGCCGAGCCTGAAAAAGTCAAACCCAAAGCCAACCGCACGGTCAAACTTTCCTATAAAGAACAGCGCGAACTCGACGCCCTGCCTGATGAAATCGCCGCTTTGGAAACCGAGCAGGCTGAAATCAATACCCAGCTTTCCGATCCTGAAATTTTCAAAGATTACGAAAAAGCAGGTGCATTGCAAAGCAGGGCTGAAGAAATTGAAATGCTGCTTTTGGAAAAGCTGGAACGCTGGGAATGGCTGGAAGCGAAACAAAATGGCGAAGCGGTTTAAATTAGGAATTTTGTCCCAAAGTAGGGTAGATATTTTTCTAAATCATGCTGTCTGAACCCCAAGTATTCAAAACAAGGTCTACAACCACATGAAAAAAGTCGAGAAAAACGTATTGGTGCTGCATAGCGCTAAGGAAATGTTTGAGCTGGTGGACAAAGTTGAGGACTATCCAAAATTTTTGCCGTGGTACAGCAAGACCGAAGTCATCGAACGTAAAGGCAATGAGCTCAAAGCGCGCCTGTTTATGGACTATATGCGTGTCAAGCAGTCGTTTGCGACGCACAACCACAATATACCGGGGCAGGAAATCCGTATGGATTTGCTCGAAGGGCCGTTTAAAACCCTGCGCGGCACTTGGAAATTTATCGACTTGGGCGATGATATGTGCAAAGTTGAATTCAGATTGGAATACGATTTCTCCAATGCCGTACTCTTTGCCATGATTTCCCCGGTGTTCGGCCATCTTGCTGGTACATTGGTGGATGCTTTTATTAAAGAGGCCGACCGCCGCTATGCTTGAGATTGAAATTGTTTACGGACTAGCCGATAGGCAAGTGTTGAAGGGTATGACCGTTGCCGAAGGTACAACCGTACGCGAAGCTGCCCTGCAAAGCGGTTTGGAGGTGGAGTTCCCAGAGTTGGATTTACAGCAAGCGCCTTTGGGTATTTTCGGCAAGGTCGTGAAAAGTGAGACTGTGTTGCGCGATGGCGATCGGATTGAGGTTTATCGTCCATTGTTGATTGATCCGAAAGAAGCGCGACGTAAACGCGCTGGGCAAGAATAAATCGAAGGCCGTCTGAAACTTTTTCAGACGGTCTGTCAAACTGAAAGAACAGTAATGAGCTTGAAAATTAAATTAATCGTCGGTTTGGGCAATCCAGGCCAAGAATACGAACAAACGCGCCATAATGTCGGCTTTTGGTTGTTGGACGAACTGGCGTGGAAATGGAAAGTCAATTTTAAAGACGAAAAGAAATTTTACGGCGAAGTAGCGCGCGCCACTACGCCAGATGGCGATGTTTGGCTGCTCAAACCCATGACCTTTATGAACCGATCCGGTCAGGCCGTTGCCGCTTTGGCTCAGTTTTACAAAATCAAGCCGGAGGAAATCTTGGTAGTTCATGACGAGCTGGATATTCCATGCGGCCGTATCAAATTCAAACTTGGCGGCGGCAACGGCGGACACAACGGCCTCAAAGACATTCAGGCTCGCTTGGGTACGCCTAATTTCTACCGCCTGCGCTTGGGTATTGATCATCCGGGCGACCGTAATCTGGTTGTCGGTTATGTGTTGAATAAACCGTCGGCGGAACACAGACAGCAAATTGATGACTCCATCGCCAAATCCCTGCAAGGATTGCCGGCCGTGTTGAATGGCGAATGGGAAGAAGCAACACGTTTTTTGCACAGTAAGTAAGCGTACCCGAATCAAACGGGTTAGTCTTGCACATCATGTTCAGACGGCCTGAAAATAGACGGCGCGGTCTGGCTAGCGATAACCAATCAAAGAAACAGTAAATATGAACGAACTGACCAGTCTGATGCAGACCGAAGCCCCAGGCATTGTTGGCGAAACATTAGACTTCTGCCTTTATGAATGCAGTATTGAAGATGCCCCGGATGCAGAAGAAGTGGCACAATGGCGTGATATTTTGAAGACGCGGGGTGGGAAATTTGTCCGCTTGGCAGATATCTGCCAAACATGGTTGGATGAAGAGGCCGACAAATGAAAGCCTTACCATTAAACAAATTCACTGCCGCTGCCTTGATTTGGTTTGCCGCCGCCATTTATGCCTTGCTTTTCAAAGAGGGCGGCAATAGCGCTCCACCATTTCCCCATTTTGATAAAGTCGGCCATTTCGGACTGTTTTTCGGACAGGCATGGCTGTGCGCAAAAATATTTATTCAAGACAATAGGACTATTCCCTATAAAGGCATTCTGCTTGCCGCTTTATTGTTTGCAGTAGGAAGTGAGCTGGCCCAGGCATTTCTGACTGCTACGCGCCAAGGTTCGATCGCTGACGGCATTGCCGATATGGCAGGTACGGCTGTGGCGCTGTGGTTTGCAGAAAAAGTAAAAGCAGCAAAAAGTTAGACATATTTAAAGAAGTTAAAAGGCCGTCTGAAATCCTGAGAAACAGGTTTCAGACGGCCTTTTGTTACTTGATATTTGAAGCAATCGTTGCTTCATGCCAAGTATTCAAATATTAGAATTTTACGCGTACACCGGCAGATACTTCGTGAGAGTGTACTTTGGCCTCTTCAAATTTGCCCCAGTAGTTGTAGCGGTAGCCAGCGTCTAAAGCAATATTAGGTGTTACTTCGTAACTTACACCGGCCATTACACCAATACCAGTTTGAGTTTTGCGATAGCTTTCTTCGGAATAATAGTTACTTACTTTACTTTTTTCACTCTCATCGATAGATACACGGTTAATTCCTAAGCGTGCTCCGACATAGGGTTTGACAGGTGAGTTGATGTCAAAATCGTAAATTGCCGACAAACCAACACTTTGGAATTTAATTTTGTCTTTGTAAGTGGTAGTTGGAGTTTCAGAATCTTCGCTAAAAGATTTATAGTGGGTATAATCAGCAGCAACACGGAAATCGCCGAAATCGTAACCGGCAGAAATGCGTGGGCTAAAGCCTTTAACCGATCCACTTGCATCATCATTTTTTACTTTTACAGTAGCATGACCAGCATCAGCTTGAACATAAAAACCTTTGGTTGCATCAGCCAATGCAAATGTAGGCAGGGAAAGAGCAATCAGTGTTACTAGAGCTTTTTTCATTGTTTTGTCCTTAATGTAGGATTAAAAGTAGTAGATAATCGCTGGGACTGTTCACTCCCAACAACTATTCTGATTGTATTTTCTTGTCGTAAATTAAGCAAATCTAAAAATGTTTCAACTGTTGTAAAAAAGCACTTATAAAAAACACTGTAACAAGTCGTTTAAGAACAAACGGCCTTGCTCGGTCGGGCGGAACACGGTCGGATCTGATTCAAGCAGGCCTTTTTGTCTGGCAGTTTCGATTTGTGTCATGATTTTTGCAGTGGGGACGCCGGTACGTTCCTGCAACATTGCGGCAGGTACGCCATCGGTCAGGCGCAGGGCGTTCATCATGAACTCGAATGGAAGGTCTTCGGCGGCAACGGTTTTGCGTTCAACTGCTTCATGTGGATTGCTTTGCATGGCGGCAAGATAGTCGTTGGGATGACGACGGCGGGCAGTTCGCTCAATACGGTCGGGATAGGAGATTTTGCCGTGCGCGCCCGCGCCTATGCCCAAGTAATCGCCGAACTGCCAGTAGTTCAAATTATGGCGGCACTGCATATTAGCTTTTGCAAAAGCCGATGTTTCGTAGTGGATAAAGTCTGCGCCTTCCAATTCGCCGTGTACGGCATCTTCGATGTCCAATGCCGCTTCATCTTGCGGCAATCCTTTTGGTGGCGTATGACCAAAAGGCGTGTTCGGCTCCATGGTCAGATGATATGCGCTGATATGAGATACGCCTGTTGCAATAGCGGTTTGCACATCGTTTAAGGCTGTCTGAACGGTTTGGTTTGGTAGGGCATACATCAAATCGATATTAACTTTTTCAAATAATTTCAAGGCAGTATCAATGGCTGTCAGGGCTTCTTTGCCGTTGTGAACGCGTCCCAATCGAGTAAGCATATCGTCATTAAAACTCTGTACGCCGATAGACAGGCGCGTAATACCTGCGTCTTTAAATCCTTGAAACTTCTCAATTTCAAATGTGCCCGGATTGGCTTCCAAAGTAATTTCCGCTTCGGGGTGCAAACGCACTAATGAACGCACGCCGCTTAACAAGCGGTCAATTAATTTCGCTTGAAATAGGCTGGGTGTGCCGCCACCGAAGAATATGGTTTCCACAGGTCTGCCCCAAATATTGGGCAATTCAAGTTGCAAGTCGGTTAATAGGGCATCGATATAGGCTTCTTCCGGCAGGCCGTTTTTCAGGCTGTGGGAATTGAAGTCGCAATACGGGCATTTTTTGATGCACCAAGGAATATGGATATAGAGTGATAAAGGAGGCAGGGCGGTTAGCTGGCCGGGACGTTGGAAGGTGATTTGGGTCATGATATGTGTTGAGGCTCGAGGCCGTCTGAAATTTTTAGGGCCTTATTTTAACTGAAATGTCGGCCGGGAAAATAATCAGTAGGAAATTTGCGCAGTCTAAGCGCTCAAAAAAGCTTCTATTTCTTCTTCTGATAATTTGGAATCGCAGACGGATTTTATTTTGCCTTGTGAGATGTTGAGTAATGCGGGAACAGTTTTGATGCCGTGTTGTTCACGAAAATCTTTCAAAGTCGCTTTGTTGCTGCTATCTGTAAAGCGGACGGTAAGCTGCTTGTTTAAGGAAACGGTAAGCAGTTTTGCAACAAAACGGCGACAGTATGAACAGCTTGGTTTGCCTAAAAATACGATAGCAGTTTCTTGATCGTCAATGAGTTGCAGAAGTTCGTCAGGTGTGGTTGGGATGAAGGCAGCGACATGTTTTGCAAAGGCTGCCAATTCTTCAGGAGAGGGTTTGGGCATGGGAATGAATGTGAGGTAGGCCGTCTGAAGGCTTCAGACGGCCTGTTACCAATTTATAAGGACTCGATTTTTCTTAACAATTCACGCAATGCTTGGGCACGGTGGCTTTCGGCATTTTTGATTTCAGGGTCAAGCTCGGCGGCGGTGCAACCATGTTCGGCCAGATAGAAATGCGGGTCGTAGCCGAAGCCGTTTGTGCCGGCTGCTTCGGCCTGCCATTGGCCGCGCCAGATGCCTTCAGCGATGATGGGTTGCGGGTCGTTTTCGTGGCGGACGAGGACGAGCACGCAGACGTAGTAACAGCTTTTGTCGTCTTTATCGGCAAGATCGGCAGACAGTTTGGCGTTGTTTGCGGCATCGGATTTGGGGTTTTCACCTGCATAACGTGCGGAGAAAATGCCGGGTGCGCCGTTTAAGGCGTTGGTGCAGATGCCGGAGTCGTCGGCAAGTGCCGGTAAGCCGCTGTATTTGGCGGCATGGTGCGCTTTAGCCAGGGCATTTTCAACAAAGGTATGGTACGGCTCGGGACATTCGGGCGTATTGAACTGCGATTGTGGTAGGACTTCGATGTTTAAGTCGGCAAAGAGGCGGGCAAATTCTTTGAGTTTGCCTGCGTTGCCACTGGCAAGGACGATTTTTTCAAACATGGTTTTTCCTCAATGGTTTTCGGTTTGCTGCATACGAGCCATTTGCGCGCGTGCTTTGTGACGGATGTAAAGGGCAAGGCTACCGATTTGGGCAAAAACGGCGGCAAAGGCAAACAGAAAGGCGGCAACGGCAAATTGTTTGCTGTGAATGCTCAGAAGATAAGCGCCCAACAGAATCAGGACGATAAACATCAGGGTAAACAGGGCGGTCAGGATCAGATAGGCTTTTTGTCGGGTCATGGCAGTTTGGGTAAGGGGGAAAAATGTTCTGATTATAACGTCAGATTGGGAGTTTGAAACCATGCCGTATTCGTTAAAAAAGGCCGTCTGAATATTTCAGACGGCCTTAAGTCGAATAACGGATTAACGCAATTCTGTGTGCAGGCGGCTCAACAATGTGGAGGCATCGCTGCCTTTGTATGGGCTGCCGTCTTTATTCAACAGATGGAGGCGTGCGCCATTGTTGATAGGTTCAACATACACGATGATTTCAGGATACGTTTTTGGCGCTTCTACTTTGCCTTTGCCAAATACGCGTTTGAACAGGCCCGGTTTTTTATTGGCAACTGCTTCGCCTTCAGTTGGCGCTTGTTGAACCAAGAAGGCGCGGCGTTCGGCATTTTGACCGATAACAGTCAGGCCGATGCGGTCAAGCGCAAGGGCGGTACGGCGCCAGTTGCGGCCGTAATCGCCTGCCAGCAACAGAGTACCGTTGTCCACACGGGCCAACTCAGAAGCATTGCTGCGGGCAGCAACGCTTTGGGTCAGAGCCTGTTCGGCTTGCTGACCGTCAACGCCCAAGTATTGCATAAAGCGGGCGAGGAATGCGGCTTCGAGGTTAGGGTCGTTTTCACCCGGCTGCCACATCGTAGTGTCTTTTTTACGGTCGGCATAAACTTCTTTCATACCTTTGTGGGCGAAGAAGATGTCGGTCGAACCGTTTTTACCTTGTTCGATGCGGATGATGAACTTGTCGCGTTCGCTGGTAGAGTAGATGCCGCCCAAGCCGACTTTATCCAACAGGCGGCGCAGGCTATCTTGAGGGATTTTGGCTCGGTTTTCTGCCCACTCGGTTTCCATTTGGCCGATGGCTGGCTCTTCAGATTTGATGTCGAAACCGTTTTCTTGCCAGAACACTTTCAGCAACGGCCAAATTTCGCGAGGCGATTTGCCATCGACAACCAACCAGCGTTGGTTGCCGTCACGCTCAAGGCGTACGCCTTTAACGGATTTCAAAACTTCTGCATTGGCAGGTTGTTGTACGGCTTGAGTGCGGCGTTTGTTGAAGTCGCTGGCGCGGACAGCGCCGCTGCCTGCCGGTAATTGATAGAGGTTGCCTTGGTCTGGGTTGTTCAAATCAGGTGGTACTTCCAGTTTGACTAAGCGGTGTGATTGACTTTGATAGTCGAGTTTGGGTTGTTCTTTTTTGCTGCCGGAACAGGCAGTCATGCTAATCAGGGCGAGGGCTACTACGATGGGTTTGATATAGGTCATCTTGTTTTCCTGTGGATGAAGTTCTTAACAGGGAGGCCGTCTGAAAAGGGTGTTTGGGATTCAGTTGGCCTTATTTCCGGATCAGATTTGTCCTGATTTTTCCAGAGCGGCTCGGACTTTGGCTTGACCGGCTTCGGTCAGTGCTACCAAAGGCAGACGAACATGGGGTTCGCATTTGCCCAATAAGCTCAGGCCCCATTTGGGTGCGGCCGGGCTGGGCTCGCAGAACATGGTGTTATAAATTGGGATAAGTTGCTCGTTTAGGCGACGGGCGGTCGCAATATCGCCCTCAAGGGCGGCTCGGCACATATCGGCAAAGAGTTTCGGTGCAACGTTGGCTGCGACGGTTACCACACCATGGCCGCCACACAGCATGAAAGGCAGGCCGGTAGGATCGTCGCCGGATAAAACGGCAAAGCCTTCAGGAACGCTGTTGATTAATTCGATATTGTTGCCGATATTACCGCTGGCTTCTTTCACGCCGATGATATTCGGAATCTCGGCTAAACGCAAAATAGTGTCGTTGCTCATGCTGACGACGGTACGGCCGGGAACATTATAAATAATCATCGGAATTGAAGTGGCTTCGGCGATGGCTTTGAAATGTTGGTAAATGCCTTCTTGCGAAGGTTTGTTGTAGTAGGGAACAACAGATAAGGTGTAGTCCGCACCGGCTTGCTCGGCGGCTTTGGAAAGGGCGATGGCTTCGACAGTATTGTTGGCGCCTGTGCCGGCGATAACGGGAACGCGCTTGTTGACGTGTTTGACAGTGGCTTCAATAACGGCCAAATGTTCTTCGACAGGCAGGGTGGCTGACTCGCCGGTGGTGCCGACTGCGACGATGCCGTCGGTGCCGTTTTCAATGTGCCAGTCGATTAAGTCATGAAGTTGTTCGTAGTTGATGCTGCCGTCTTGATTCATCGGAGTAATCAGGGCAACCAGACTGCCTTTTAACATACGGAAACCTTTAATTTTATGGTGTAGGTGAATTATGCAGTGGATTGTAGCTTACTTTGTTGTTTGTGTGAAACATATCCGCTAAGCAGCTTTGCCGTTTAATGGTGACTTGTCATTATCTTAATGAATAATACATTTTTAAATCATTGGTTTGTTTGTTTTTAGATGGAAAAATGATGTCAAGAATTAAAATGTGTTAAGGCGGTTTGAGGCCGTCTGAAAACGGCTGGGCGGAACTTTCAGACGGCCTGATGGTTTTGAATTTGCTGATACATTTCAAATTGGTTAAAATACGCATCTTAATATTTTTTAACGATTCTTGAGAGAAGGTTCAACATGGCCGGAATGACTGAAAAACAGGCGGAATCGCTTGATTTGGTTTATGGTTTGGAAGACAAGCCGCCGTTTGGGAATGCGTTGTTGAGTGCGGTTACGCACCTTCTGGCGATTTTTGTTCCGATGATTACTCCGGCACTGATTGTCGGCGGGGCGTTGGAGCTGCCGGTTGAAATGACGGCTTATTTGGTGTCGATGGCGATGGTGGCTTCCGGTGTCGGTACTTATTTGCAGGTCAACCGTTTCGGGCCAGTCGGTTCGGGTATGTTGTCGATTCAGTCGGTCAACTTCTCTTTTGTTACCGTGATGATTGCGCTCGGTACTGGTATGAAAGAGGGCGGCTTGACTGAAGATGTGATGATTTCAACGCTCTTGGGCGTGTCCTTTGTTGGCGCGTTTTTGGTGTGCTTCTCCGCTTGGCTTTTGCCTTATTTGAAAAAAGTGATTACGCCGACTGTAAGCGGCGTGGTCGTCATGCTGATTGGCCTGAGCTTGGTGCATGTCGGTATTACCGATTTCGGCGGTGGCTTCGGTGCGAAAGCAGACGGTACGTTCGGCTCGATGGAAAACTTGGGTCTGGCATCGCTGGTGTTGCTGATTGTTTTGGTTTTCAACTGCTTAAAAAATCCGTTGCTGCGCATGAGCGGCATTGCGGTGGGTTTGATTGTCGGTTATATTGTTGCGCTGTTTTTGGGCAAAGTGGATTTTTCCGCCCTGCAAAACCTGCCGCTGATTACCCTGCCTGTTCCGTTTAAATATGGTTTCGCATTTGATTGGCACGCGTTTATCGTTGCCGGTGCGATTTTTTTGTTGAGCGTATTTGAAGCAGTTGGCGATTTGACGGCGACTGCGATGGTCTCCGAGCAGCCGATTGAGGGTGAGGAATACACCAAACGTCTGCGCGGCGGCGTATTGGCAGATGGTTTGGTATCTGTGATTGCGACTGCGTTGGGCTCTTTGCCTTTGACCACTTTTGCGCAAAATAACGGCGTGATTCAAATGACCGGTGTGGCTTCGCGTCATGTGGGCAAATATATTGCGGCGATTTTGGTATTGTTGGGCTTGTTCCCCGTCATCGGCCGCGCGTTTACCACGATTCCGAGTCCGGTTTTGGGTGGCGCGATGGTGTTGATGTTCGGCCTGATTGCGATTGCCGGTGTGCGGATTTTGGTCAGCCACGGTATTCGCCGCCGTGAAGCGGTTATCGCGGCGACTTCTGTCGGTTTGGGTTTGGGCGTGGCGTTTGAGCCGGAAGTGTTCAAAAACTTGCCGGTATTGTTCCAAAATTCAATTTCCGCAGGCGGTATTATGGCGGTATTGTTGAACTTGGTTTTACCGGAAGACAAAACTGATAAAGCGGTTAAGGTGGAAACCGATAGTTTGGATCACTAAGCAAGCGTTATTCAAAGGCCGTCTGAAGTTTCAGACGGCCTTTTGGTTTTCAGCTATAATATTGTTTTTATTTGTTATCCGAGTGGTTCGGATAGCCCTACCCGGAAAGGTTTTATATGACGGTTTATTCACTTTTTATCACTTGTCCTCGCGGTTTGGAAGCGCCTTTGACGCAGGAACTCGACAGCATGGCATGTCAGGATATCCGCGCTGTTGACGGCGGTGTGGCATGTAAAGGCACGATGGAGCAGGTGTATCGCATCAACCTGCATTCACGCGTTGCCAGCCGTGTTTTGCTGCGCTTGACCAAAGGCGGTTATCGCAACGAACACGATATCTACAAACTGGCACGAAATCTGCATTGGACAGGTTGGTTTAAGCTGGAGCAGACCTTTAAAGTCAAAGTCGAAGGCAAGCGTGCCAATGTGAAAAGCTTGGATTTTGTCGGTTTAAAGATCAAAGATGCCGTCTGCGATGCTTTCCGCGATATTTATGATGCGCGTCCGAGCGTGGGCAAAATCAACCCCGATATCCGCATTCATGCCTTTATCGATGAGCGCAATGTGGAAATCTTTATCGATACTTCCGGCGAAGCACTCTTCAAACGCGGCTATCGTCAGGATACTGGCGAAGCGCCATTGAGAGAGAACTTGGCGGCAGGTTTGCTGCTTTTGGCAGGCTACGATGGTACGCAGCCTTTCCAAGACCCGTTTTGCGGCAGCGGCACGATTGCCATTGAGGCTGCATGGATTGCGACACGCCGTGCGCCGGGTTTGATGCGCCGTTTCGGTTTTGAAAAACTGCAAAACTTCGATAAAGAAAAATGGCAAGCGCTGCGCCGTGAGGCTGAAAAACAAATCAAACTGGCCGCCGCGCCCATTTCCGGCAGCGACAACGACCGTTATATGATTCGCGCCGCATTGGCCAATGCCCAAGCAGCTGAAGTGGATAATTTCATCCGCTTTGACGTGCAAGATGCGCAGGCCGCGCGGCCGAACGGCGAACACGGCATTATGATTTCCAATCCGCCTTATGGCGTGCGCCTTGCGGAGGTTCAGGCTTTGCAGGCTTTATATCCGCAACTCGGTACATGGTTGAAACAATATTACGCCGGCTGGCTGGTAGGAATGTTTACCGGTGATCGCGATATGCCGAAATTTATGCGCCTTTCTCCGAAGCGGAAAATTCCTTTGTTTAACGGTAATTTGGATTGCCGATTGTTTTTGATGGATATGGTGAAAGGTTCGAATCGGGGTTAAAACCTGAAATTAAGGCCGTCTGAAAGATGATTTCAGACGGCCTTTTTTGATTTGTTAAAACCGTCTTTGTTATAACGGAGTTTGCTTTTCTTTTTTATATTGATGCACTGAAATTGTTTTCAGACGGCCTTTATCGAGGGAGCCGTGTAGATGTAATTATTGAAATTTACAATCTATCAAATTATAAAAACCTATTACAAAATAAAGATGGATTGTTAAATAAAATACCATATCTAGTAGTATTGTGTTTTAATGCACACCATATCTTGTGTTTTATGGCGTTGCAATGAGCGGTTTGAAATTCACAATCGAGCAAATTGTTTGGCAGGAAGTGCCGGGCGAAGTGTCGCTGGCGTTTCTGTTTTCCGGTTGTCCGCTGCGTTGTAAAGGCTGTCATAGTGCCGATACGTGGAAAGAGGGCATCGGCACGGAATTGACCGAGGATTATTTAAAAGGCCGTCTGAAACGCTATCACGGATTGATCAGCTGCGTGTTGTTTATGGGCGGGGAATGGCAGCCGGAAGCCTTGCAGAAAATGTTGGCCATTGTGACGCAGGAAGGTTTGAAAGCCTGCTTGTACACTGGCCTGGAGCGTGAGGAGCTGGAAGCGGTTTCAGACGGCATTCTGCCTTATCTGACGTATCTGAAAACCGGCCGCTGGCAGATGGAGCTGGGCGGCTTGAACAGCCCGACCACCAATCAGAAGTTTATTGATTTGCGTACGGGCGAAGTGTTGAACCGCTTGTTTATCAAAGACAAACCTGCGCCTAAAGTTTTTCCAGTGGCTTCAATTTAGCTCAATGCTGTATTGCACTGATTTAAATTGAATTTATTGTATTCGCTGACAGCGATGTTTCAGACGGCCTGACCGTCATTGCTTGATAAATCAACCAAACCATACAGGAGAATTAACATGATTCGGCTGCATCCCGAACAGTTAAACGGAAAACTACAATTCATGCGCGACTACATCAGCGCGCAAAACGCGGCGGACGGCTCGAAAATGGACGCCAACGCCAACGTAACGCAAAAAAACATCGCCACGATGGAAGCGGAAATCATGAAAGACTTTTTCGTGCAGATTAACCGCGCCCAAGTGTCGCGCAAAATCGCCGAAATTTTCGACCAATCCGTCGCCGACGAATACATCCGCCAGATTGAGGCGCACGAGATTTATGTGCATGACGAAACCAGTCTCAAGCCTTATTGTGTGTCGGTTACGCTGTATCCCTTCCTGCTTGATGGTTTAAGCAAACTCGGCGGTGAATCCAAAGCACCGCAGCATCTGGCTTCGTTTTGTGGCTCGTTTATCAATCTTGTGTTCGCCATCAGCGCGCAGTTTGCCGGCGCGGTGGCGACGGTGGAATTTCTGACCTATTTCGACTACTTCGCCCGCAAAGACTACGGCGATGATTATTTGGAAACCCACGGCAAAGAAATCGCCAACCACATGCAGCAGGTGGTATACAGCATCAACCAGCCTGCCGCCGCGCGCGGCTATCAGAGCGTGTTTTGGAATATTTCCGTTTACGATCAATACTATTTCGACGCGATGTTCGGCGATTTCGTCTTCCCCGATTTCAGCAAACCGCTGTGGACGAGCGTGGCGAAGCTGCAAAACTTCTTCCTCAAATGGTTCAATCAAGAGCGCACCAAAGCCGTTTTGACCTTCCCCGTCGTTACCGCCGCAATGCTGACCGATGGCGGCAAATGCAAAGACACCGTGTTCGCCGACGAAATGGCGAAAGAGTTGGCGGAAGGCAATTCCTTCTTCGTCTATCTTTCCGACAACCCCGACTCCTTGGCTTCCTGCTGCCGTCTGCGCAATGCCATCGAAGACCGCACCTTCAGCTATACACTCGGCGCGGGCGGCGTGGCGACCGGTTCCATCAATGTCATTACCATCAACATGAACCGGTTGGAACAAGACGGGCGCGACCTTGCCGCCGAAGTCGCCAAAATCCACAAATACCAATACGCCTACCGCAAACTGATGGAAGAATACCAAGCTGCCGGCATGCTGCCCGTTTACGATGCAGGCTTCATCACGCTGGACAAGCAATTCCTCACCATCGGCATCAACGGCATGGCGGAAGCCGCCGAATCGCAAGGCATTAAAGTCGGTTACAACGACGACTATATCAACTTCGTCCAAGGCCGTCTGAAAACCATATTTGAAGCCAACCAAGCCGCCAGCAAACACTACGGCGTGAAATTCAACACCGAGTTTGTCCCTGCCGAAAACCTCGGCGTGAAAAACGCCAAATGGGACAAAGCCGATGGCTACAAAGTCAGCCGCGAATGCTACAACTCCTATTTCTACGTCGTCGAAGACGAAGAAATCAACGCGCTCGACAAATTCCTGCTGCACGGCAAGGAACTGGTGGACTGGCTCGACGGCGGCTCCGCGCTGCATCTAAACCTCGACGAAGCCCTGCCCGAATCCGGCTACCGTTCGCTCTTGGACATCGCCGCGCAAACCGGCTGCAACTACTTCTGCGTGAACGTGCGCATCACCATTTGCAACGAATGCGGCCATATCGACAAACGCACCCTGCACGCCTGCTCTGCCTGTGGCAGCCACGACATCGACTACGGCACCCGTGTCATCGGCTATCTGAAACGCGTATCCGCATTCAGTAGCGGACGGCGCAAAGAGCATGCGCTCAGACATTATCACCGTAAAGCGGCGTAATCGTTGAAAAAAAGATTACTTCAAGCATAAGGCCGTCTGAAACTTCAGACGGCCTTGATTATGTTGAGATAGGCAGGCTCTTTCAATGATATAGTTTTGATTAAAATAAACAAAAACTCTTGACGTCTTCATATAATGAATTAACATATAACATCCTTTAACCTAAATTTAAAAAAGCGAGAGACACATGAAAACATCAGCTTTATTGGCAGCTTTATTGGCAGCCCTGTCCCTGTCAGCATGCGGCGGCGGTTCAGGCTCATCGTCTTCTGCCGTTTGTGACGAGTACGAAAAAGCATTTGCCGAAGCAACTAAAGACGTAGATGCCGCAACCAAAGACATGATGCAAAAATCTTTTGAACAAACCAAAGAAGCGTTGAAAAACCTGCCGGCAGACCAACGCGATGCAACTTGTAAAACTTCTTTGGACGCTTTGAAAGGCGTTCCTGCTGCCGAAACTCCTGAAGAAAAAGCCGAAGAAGCCAAAGATGCCGCTGAAGAGGCTAAAGAAGAAGCAAAAGACGCAGCGGAAGATGCCAAAGAAGCTGCTGAAGACGCAAAAGAAGAAGCTAAATAATACGGCTAAGCTTTACAGAAAAACGGATTCCAATGATTTGGAATCCGTTTTTTGTTATGTGAATTAGGGTAGTTATTTTAGATGAGCTTTTTCAGTTTTCAGACGGCAATTTCTCATGCCGTCTGAAAGTGTTCGTTTTCAACTAAGTTAAAATGTACAACAGCAAACAGTTAATCAAACTAACCGCGTGCGTGCGTACCGCACACACCCTACACGTTGGTTTTGAAGTTCTGCGTAATTCATAGGTAGGGTGTGTGGCGCAGCCACGCACGCGGTCGGTTTGGGTATGCAGGCTGCGGCTTGCTAAATAGAATCGTTAAATTTTGGATAAATAGAAAAGTCAAAATCAGGATATTTTTCACAAATTTTTTCCTTTAGGCTTGCATGGTCGATACGAGCACGTCTTCTATCTAATGTTTGATTGTTTTCCTCAATTTTTTGAAGCAAAAATGCAAAAGAATCTCTATCAAAAATTTCAAGAAATGATGATAAAACAGGAAATCTACTGTCTGCTCCATCATAGTTCCAACTTGAACCGTAATACGTACTAATCAAATTACAAAATAAGCTATCCCATTCCGCGCTATCGGAAAGATTACGTAATTTTAAGATTTGTTCTGATTTAAGGATTGGATTCTCATCTCCACTAATCCAATCACTTATTTTCTGATAATGCTGTTTTAAATTTTCTCTAGCAAACCAACCCATTATCTTTCCATTAGGAGTTGTGTCGATAACATATTGAATTTTTATTTTTGCATCATCAGTCAAGTTTTCATAAATAAAATCAAAAGTTGATATAAAGTCAATAAGCAAAGAAATAATAGAAGGATCATCTGCAATCTGACTAAAATATTCCTTATTGGAAACAAATAATTGATTAATATTTGAATTTCGATTTGCAATAACTCTTAAGGCTGAATAATTTATTAGTCTGTTTTTTGAGCATTCTTCATTATCCAATCTAAATACAAGTTTCCACATGGATTTAAAAATTTGGCTTTCTGTTTCTGATTTCATTCTATCTAAATATCTACTTTCCAAATAACGCTTCATATTTTTTTCTGTCTGCAACGCTGAAGAATTATTGGATATGTCATGTAAAATCTCATCTAAAATTTTATTTGTATAGAATGGGGGTTTTATCAGTACATCCTCCAAGCTATTTCTTAGCAAGGCTCGGACTACTTCTTTATTGGGTGAGTGAAGTTCAGCATTACCAGTTAATACTGGATGAGCAGATAAATGTCTCTGTTTTTGCAAAAATTCTAAATTCGTGTACTCAATATTGTCGATTAAATTTGTTTTTTTCCATGATTCTTCAACTAACTTCATCTCCCATTCGGATGATTTGGGATTACTATTTTGAATATCTTGTACTGAAGTAAGGATGTTCTTTGCTTGTCCATCATTATGTAAATCAACTAAATTTTGAAGTTTATATAGAATGTCACACACAACAACAGACCAAAGCATTACTACCGAAGAACGGTAGTTTCCATTGTTGTATGAAGACAAAACTTCTTCAAAATATTCCTTCGTTTTGCTAAAGTAAATTTTTTCAGCAACATGTTCTAATGAAAATTCTTGCATCGTGTACTTTCTTAATTGAAACGTTGAGAAAATTATTTTTTGTTATTGAATAACATCCCTTTTAAATACTTCCCAGTATAACTCCCCTTAACCTTCGCCACTTCCTCGGGGCTACCACAAGCAATAATCCTCCCCCCACCATCACCCCCTTCCGGCCCTAAGTCCACAATCCAATCCGCAGTTTTAATCACATCCAGATTATGCTCGATAATCACAATCGAGTTGCCTTTGCCTTTCAGACGGCCTATGACTTCCAGCAGCAGGGCGATGTCGGCGAAGTGCAGGCCGGTGGTGGGTTCGTCGAGGATGTAGAGTGTTCTGCCGGTGTCGCGTTTGGAGAGTTCCAAGGCGAGTTTGACGCGCTGGGCTTCGCCGCCGGAGAGGGTGGTGGCGGATTGGCCGAGGCGGATGTAGCCTAGGCCCACATCCATCAGGGTTTGCAGTTTGCGCGATACGGTGGGGACGGCGTCGAAAAATTCGCGGGCTTCTTCGACGGTCATGTCGAGGACTTGGCTGATGTTTTTGCCTTTGTATTGGATTTCGAGCGTTTCGCGGTTGTAGCGTTTGCCGTGGCAGACTTCGCAGGGGACGTACACGTCGGGCAGGAAGTGCATTTCGACTTTAATCACGCCGTCGCCTTGGCAGGCTTCGCAGCGGCCGCCTTTGACGTTAAAGGAGAATCTGCCGACGTTGTAGCCGCGTTCGCGTGAGAGGGGTACGCCGGCGAAGAGTTCGCGGATGGGGGTGAACAGGCCGGTGTAGGTGGCGGGGTTGGAGCGCGGGGTGCGGCCGATGGGGGATTGGTCGACGTTGATGACTTTGTCGAGGTGTTCGAGGCCGCGGATGTCGTCGTATGGGGCGGGTTCTTCTTGGGCGCGGTTGAGTTCGCGGGCGGTGATTTTGGCGAGGGTGTCGTTAATCAGGGTGGATTTGCCGCTGCCGGATACGCCGGTGATGCAGGTAATCAAACCGAGCGGCAGTTCGAGGGTAACGTTTTTGAGATTGTTGCCGCGCGCGCCTTTGAGGACGAGCATTCGGTCGGGATTGACGGGCGTGCGTTCAGACGGCACGGCAATGGATTTTTTGCCGCTGAGGTATTGTCCGGTAATAGATTTTTCGCATTTGGCGACGTTTTCAGGGGTGTCGGCAATCAGTACGTTGCCGCCGTGTTCGCCCGCGCCGGGGCCCATATCGACCACGAAATCGGCTTCGCGGATGGCGTCTTCGTCGTGTTCGACCACAATCACGCTGTTACCCAAATCGCGCAGGCGTTTGAGGGTGGCGAGCAGGCGGTCGTTGTCGCGCTGGTGCAGGCCGATGGAGGGTTCATCCAATACGTACATCACGCCGGTCAGGCCGCTGCCGATTTGGCTGGCGAGGCGGATGCGCTGGGCTTCGCCGCCGGATAGGGTTTCGGCGGAGCGGCTCAAGTTCAGGTAATCCAGCCCGACGTTAATCAGGAAGCCGAGCCGCTCGGTGATTTCTTTGAGGATTTTTTCGGCGATTTGTTTTTTGTTGCCGTCTAAATCCAGCGTTTCGAAGAATTGGTGGGTTTTGGTGAGCGGCCAGGCGGAAACTTCGTGCAACGGTTCGCCGCTAACGTAAACGTAACGTGCCTCTTTGCGCAAACGCGCGCCGCCGCAGCTCGGGCAGGCGCGGTGGTTTTGGTATTCACGCAGTTTTTCGCGTACGGTTTCGCTGTCGGTTTCGCGGTAGCGGCGTTCGAGATTGGGAATGATACCTTCAAAGGCATGGCTGCGGTTGAAGGTGGTACCGCGTTCGGACAGGTAAGTGAAGTCGATGACTTCTTTGCCCGAGCCGTGCAAGACAACTTTTCTGACTTTTTCCGGTAGGGTTTCCCAAGCGGCGTTGACATCAAATTTATAATGATGCGCCAGCGATTGAATCATTTGGAAATAGAATTGATTGCGCTTATCCCAGCCGTCAATCGCGCCTGCGGCTAAGGATAATTCCGGATGGGCAACCACTTTTTCGGGATCGAAGAAGTTGGTGTTGCCCAAGCCGTCGCAAGTCGGGCAAGAACCCATAGGGTTGTTGAAGGAAAACAGGCGCGGCTCTAATTCGGGCAGGCTGTATGAACATACGGGGCAGGCAAAACGCGCGGAGAACCAATGTTCTTCGCCGCTTTCCATTTCCATCGCCAGTGCGCGTTCGTTGCCGTGGCGTAATGCGGTTTCAAAACTTTCTGCCAGCCGTTGTTTGATGTCGGCTTTTACTTTCACGCGGTCGATGACGACGTCGATATTGTGTTTGATGTTTTTTTCCAGCTTCGGTACTTCGTCAAGCTGATAGACTTCGCCGTCTACGCGCACACGGGCAAAGCCTTGAACCTGCAAGTCGGCAAAGAAATCGACAAACTCGCCCTTACGCTCGCGCACCGCCGGTGCAAGAATCATCACGCGCGTGTCTTCCGGCAGCTTCAAGACGGCATCGACCATCTGAGATACGGTTTGGCTCGACAGCGGCAGCTTGTGTTCGGGGCAGTAGGGGGTGCCGACACGGGCGTACAAAAGGCGCAGGTAATCATGGATTTCCGTAACGGTGCCGACGGTGGAACGCGGATTGTGGCTGGTGGATTTCTGCTCGATGGAAATTGCGGGCGACAGGCCTTCGATCAAATCGACATCGGGCTTGTCCATCATCTGCAAAAACTGCCGCGCATAGGCGGAAAGGCTTTCAACATAACGGCGTTGGCCTTCGGCATATAAAGTATCAAACGCCAGCGACGATTTGCCGCTGCCTGACAATCCTGTTACCACCACGAGCTTGTGGCGCGGAATGTCCAAATCGACATTTTTCAAATTATGTGTACGTGCGCCGCGGATGCGGATGGTGTCATTATCGTGTGAATGTTTGGGATGATGGTTGCACATATTGTCAGGCCGTCTGAAAAATAAAATAAACGGCTATTGTAGCACTTTTCAAATGACAGACTGGATAGATAAAGCATTTGATATAAAAGAAACAAAGAGGCCGTCTGAAAATATGTTTTCAGACGGCCTTGATATAGATGAATCAGCTTATCAGTCGATTTTGCGGAGAATTTCGCGCAGGGCTTTTTGCCAGTCTGACGGTTTGATACCAAACTCGGTCTCTAGGCGTGAGCAATCCATGATGCTGTATGCCGGACGCGGAGCAGGCAGGGGATATTGATCGGTAGTAATCGCGTTCAGTTCCGGAATGCGGAAGCTGTCGTCTAATTGGTGGGCCGTCTGAAAGATGGCTTTGGTAAATTCGTACCATGTTGCCGACTTATTGCCACAGTAATGGAAGATGCCGCGTGGGGAAGTAGGCTGTTGCAGTAAACTGATGATGGCGTGAGCCAAGTCGCCTGCATAAGTCGGGCAGCCGGTTTGGTCGTGGACAATAGAGAGGGAGTCACGTTCTTTGGCAAGGCGCAACATGGTTTTGACGAAATTGTTGCCGTATTCGCTAAACAGCCATGAAGTACGGACGATTGTACTTTCCGGATGCGCGGCTAAAGCCAAAAGCTCGCCTGCCACTTTGGATTGACCGTAAGTGCTGCGCGGATTGGTGTAGTCGGTTTCGCGGTAAGGGCGTTTGCCTTCACCGTCGAATACATAATCAGTGGAAATATGGATAAAGCGGGCGTGTGCGGCGCGGGCGGCTGCGGCAAGGTTGTGAACAGCGGTTGCGTTGACGGCAAAAGCAGCCTCTGCGTTTTCTTCTGCTTTATCGACGGCAGTGTAAGCTGCGGCATTAACGATGGCATCTGGTTGGAAATTTTTGATCATGTGATGCACGGCTTCGGTATCAGTAATGTCCAGCGAAGTAGAGTCGGTAGCAATCAGTTCCCAATCTTCGGGCAGGCGGTCGCGCAGACAACGGGCAAGCTGGCCTTTGGCTCCGGTCAATAAAGTACGCATGGTTGAGTATCTCCTCTGATAGCTGTTGAATAGGTGTTTGTGTCATTATAGTGTAAATACGACAAATTCACATTATTGGCGTAGAACAAAATGCAGAGGAAGTTGTATTTGGGTAAATTGTCGATATTATCTATCCATAATAATAACCGTTTATTGGTATTATGTTTGTTTACTATAACTAGAGTTAAAATTCAGCTTTTAACAAGATAGATAAAGGATCTATGCTGTTTGAGAGAGTGTGAATCAATGTTAATGTTTTTATTGTTGCTAGGATAATGGAATTTAAAAACAGGCGAAACTCAATCCTTTTGTCGGCAAATTCTACCGTTTGATATTTTTGAGTAAATATTTTGAAAAATATTACTAAAATAATAATTGAGCAAGGGCGGATTTGCTCGTTCCGTCAGCTCGATATCTTTATTAACTATTTTGGGAGTAATTATTATGGCATACTGTTACGGGGGGTATTATGCTAGACCCCTGGTTAGTTCTTACTGCGCTCCTGCGCCTAAGGCTTCCTACTCTTCTTACTACTGCGCTCCTGCAGCAAAATCTTCTGTTTCTATCGGCAGCATCGCTAGCATTGCTAGCGTCGGCGTGTCAGTAGTTAACGCGGTAACCGGTTTGGTTTCTGCTATTGCGGCTTTCTGCCCACCGGCAAAAACTCCTAACTACAAATGTGTTCCGGTTTGCCCACCTTACAACTGCGATCCAATCAAACCGATCCCATGTCCAAAACCACAACCTAAACCTCAGCCTAAACCTCAACCAAAACCTGAGCCTAAACCTGAGCCACAACCAGAACCGCAACCAGAACCAAAACCACAACCAAAACCTGAGCCTAAGCCAGAACCAAAACCTGAGCCTAAGCCAGAACCGAAACCTGAGCCAGACTGCAAAGACTGTGTTGACGACCATAACCAAAACAACTCATACGGTCACGAAGACAAAAACCCAGGTAATGTCATTCGAGCTGAAGACTGCAAAGACGGCAACGTTATCCGCGGTACTGATGCTAAAGATACCATTTATGGTACTGCTTGCGAAGACATCATCTACGGTGGCAACGGTACAGACGTAATCTACGCCGGTGCTGGTAACGACACCATTTACGGTGATGCCGACGGTGACTCTCTGTACGGTGAAGAAGGTAAAGACTACCTGCAAGGTGGTGCCGGTAACGACTACCTGAACGGTGGTTCCGGTGCTGACATCATGCGCGGTGGCGACGGTAACGATGTTTACTTCGTTGACAATGCCAACGACCAAGTTATCGAGTACGGCAATGCACAAGCCGGTATCGATACTGTTCGTACCGTTATCGACTACACTCTGACCGATCACGTTGAAAACCTGATTTTGCAAGGTATGCAAAACCTGAACGGTACCGGTAACTCTTTGAACAACAACATCGAAGGTAACGGCGGCGACAACCATCTGTACGGTTTGGCCGGCGACGACTGCCTGGTGGGTAAAGACGGTAACGACTACCTCGACGGCGGTGTCGGCAACGACATCCTGATCGGCGGTACCGGTAACGACACTTACTTCTTCGACAAAGGTTACGGTCACGACACTATCCGTGAAGAAAGCGGTAATGACACCCTGTTGTTCGGTAAAGGCGTTGCAGCTTCCGACGTATTGCTGAGCAAATCTGGTGCTAACCTGACTGTTTCTGTCGGTACTAACGACAGCATCACCATCGACGACTGGTTCACCGGTAACGATCACAAAGTTGAAAACTTCAAGTTTGCTGACGGTAGCACTTACCAAGTAACCGGCCACGGCGACTACTACTCTCTGTCTGCTGTGAACCAAATCCAAGATCAGACTCAGGCTCCTGCTATCTGATAGAATGATGGTTTTTAGGGTTCTTCCCTGAAATCAACGAATAAGGCCGTCTGAAACCAAAATATAAGGTTTCAGACGGCCTTTATTTTGTAAACAATCTGACGAAAGATGCTAAATTGGGCTAGAATACCAAATTCTTCTGTTTACCAAAGAGATACCCGAAATGTCTGAAATCAGCTTGAAAAAAATCTACTCCGGCAAAGTACGCGATTTGTACGAAATTGACGATAAACGAATGTTGATGGTTGCTTCCGACCGCCTGTCTGCATTCGATGTGATTTTGGATGATCCGATTCCGGGTAAAGGGGAGATTCTGACGCAGATTTCCAATTTTTGGTTTAAAAAACTGGCTCATATCATGCCTAACCATTTTACCGGTCAGACGGTTTATGATGTTTTGCCTGAAAACGAAGCTAAAGTTTTAGAGAAGCGCGCCGTCGTGGCTAAAAAACTCACTCCGGTGAAAGTGGAGGCTATTGTGCGTGGTTATCTGGCAGGCAGCGGTTGGAAAGATTATCAAAAAACTGGCTCTGTTTGCGGTATTCAACTGCCTGAAGGTATGCAGGAAGCACAACAACTGCCTGAAGTGATTTTTACGCCGTCGACCAAAGCCGCAGTTGGCGATCATGATGAAAACATCAGCTTTGAAGAATGCGAACGCATCATTGGTAAAGAGCTGGCGGCGGAAGTGCGCGCCAAAGCGATTCAGCTTTATACAGAAGCGGCTGAATATGCGAAATCCCGC
The DNA here is from genome assembly GCF_041433255.1 of Neisseria sp. 20925_1_37. Lineage (NCBI taxonomy): Bacteria > Pseudomonadati > Pseudomonadota > Betaproteobacteria > Neisseriales > Neisseriaceae > Neisseria > Neisseria sp. 20925_1_37. The sequence continues at coordinate 231,847 of NZ_JAPWBC010000002.1, forward strand.
GGTATTATCATTTGTGATACCAAGTTTGAATTTGGTTTGGATGAAGAAGGTACGCTGACTTTGATGGACGAAGTGTTGACGCCTGACTCCAGTCGCTTTTGGCCTGCAGACCAATACAAAGTCGGCACCAATCCGCCGTCTTTTGACAAACAATTTGTCCGCGACTGGCTGGAGCAAAGCGGTTGGAACAAAAAAGCGCCTGCGCCTAAAGTGCCTGCCGATGTGATTCAAAAAACAGTCGAAAAATATCAGGAAGCATTGACTTTGCTGACTCAGGATTGATTTTTAAGTTTGAAGGCCGTCTGAAAAGGATATGTTTCAGACGGCCTTTTCATTGTATAAATACTGGATTTTAAGGATGGTTGCCTTTATAATCGAGAGTTGTTTTCAGCGTCTTAAAGGCCGTCTGAAAGCTTGTTTATAACCTGCCGCACGGTCTGAAACCCTAACTATGCACATTCGGATTTTAGTGTGCATTATTAGTGTTTTAGCAGTGCGGTATTTTGAAAGGAACAATAATGTTCAATAAACACGTTAAGACCTTCCAATACGGTAATCAAACCGTTACTTTGGAAACCGGCGAAATCGCTCGCCAAGCCGCAGCTGCCGTTAAAGTATCCATGGGCGATACCGTTGTTTTGGTTGCCGTTACCACCAACAAAGAAGTGAAAGAAGGCCAAGACTTCTTCCCTCTGACTGTCGATTACCTCGAGCGTACTTACGCAGCAGGTAAAATCCCCGGCGGTTTCTTCAAACGCGAAGGCAAACAAAGCGAAAAAGAAATCCTGACCAGCCGTCTGATCGACCGTCCGATTCGTCCTCTGTTCCCTGAAGGCTTCTACCACGACATCCAAATCGTAGCGATGGTGGTGTCTGTTGATCCTGAAATCGATTCTGACATTCCTGCAATGTTGGGTGCATCTGCCGCGCTGGTGTTGAGCGGCGTACCATTTGCCGGTCCGATTGGCGCGGCACGCGTGGGTTATGTAAACGGCGTGTACGTTCTGAACCCGACTAAAGCCGAGTTGGCCAAATCACAATTAGACTTGGTTGTTGCCGGTACTTCTAAAGCCGTGTTGATGGTGGAATCCGAAGCCGACATCTTGTCTGAAGAAGTAATGTTGGGTGCAGTTGTTTACGGTCACGATCAAATGCAAGTGGCCATTAATGCCATCAATGAGTTTGCCGACGAAGTCAACCCGGAAGTTTGGGATTGGAAAGCACCTGAAACCAATGAAGAATTGGTTGCAAAAGTACGCGAAATTGCCGGCGAAACCATTAAAGAAGCGTTCAAAATCCGTCAAAAACAAGCGCGTTCTGCCAAATTGGACGAAGCTTGGAATGCTGTAAAAGAAGCGTTGATTACCGAAGAAACCGACACCTTGGCAGCCAACGAAATCAAAGGCATTTTCAAACACTTGGAAGCCGATGTTGTCCGCAGCCAAATTTTGGACGGTCAACCGCGTATCGACGGTCGCGACACCCGCACTGTTCGTCCGTTGAACATTCAAACCGGCGTATTGCCGCGCACTCACGGTTCTGCACTGTTTACCCGTGGCGAAACCCAAGCTTTGGCTGTTGCAACTTTGGGTACTTCACGCGACGAGCAAATCATTGATGCGCTGTCCGGCGAATACACCGACCGCTTCATGCTGCACTACAACTTCCCGCCATACTCTACCGGCGAAGTGGGTCGCGTAGGTGCGCCAAAACGTCGTGAAATCGGTCACGGCCGTTTGGCTAAACGTGCGTTGTTGGCCGTATTGCCGGAACCTGAAGATTTCAGCTACACCATGCGCGTGGTTTCTGAAATTACCGAATCCAACGGCTCTTCCTCTATGGCTTCCGTCTGCGGCGGCTGCCTGAGCCTGTTGTCTGCCGGTGTGCCTTTGAAAGCACACGTTGCCGGTATCGCCATGGGTCTGATTTTGGACAACAACAAATTTGCCGTTCTGACCGACATCTTGGGTGACGAAGACCACTTGGGCGATATGGACTTTAAAGTAGCCGGTACAACCGAAGGCGTGACCGCGCTGCAAATGGACATCAAAATCCAAGGTATTACCAAAGAAATCATGCAAATCGCTTTGGCTCAAGCCAAAGAAGCACGTTTGCACATCTTGGATCAGATGAAAGCCGCTGTTGCAGGCCCACAAGAACTGTCTGCACACGCGCCACGCTTGTTCACCATGAAAATCAACCAAGACAAAATCCGTGATGTTATTGGTAAAGGCGGTGAAACCATTCGTTCGATTACTGCTGAAACCGGTACTGAAATCAACATCGCTGAAGACGGTACCATCACTATCGCTGCGACTACTCAAGAAGCAGGCGATGCAGCGAAAAAACGCATCGAAGAAATCACTGCCGAAGTGGAAGTGGGTAAAGTGTACGAAGGTACTGTGGTTAAAATCCTCGACAACAACGTTGGCGCGATTGTCAGCGTGATGCCGGGCAAAGACGGTTTGGTACACATCAGCCAAATCGCCCACGAGCGCGTACGCAATGTCAGCGACTATCTGCAAGTAGGTCAGGTTGTAAATGTGAAAGCATTGGAAGTGGACGACCGCGGCCGCGTACGCCTGTCTATCAAAGCTTTGCTGGAAGCTCCTGCTCGCGAAGAGAAAGCAGCCGAATAATCTGATTATTCAAGTTTGAAGCAAAAGGCCGTCTGAAATTTTCAGACGGCCTTTTGTTTATTTAAAAGATGAGTTTAAAAAACGGGTTTTGCCTTTACTTTGATTGAACGGATTACTACAATGCTTGCAATCTAATAAATATATTAATCTCTCAAGGAGTATGCAATGAATGCTACACAATTAATCAGTCGGCTGACGCAAACCGTCGGCGAAAAATATATCATCACAGACCCGGCAAAAACTGAACAATACCGTCAAGGCTACCGTTTTGGCGAAGGCAAGGCGCTGGCAGTTGTCCGTCCGGGTACGGTTTTGGAAATGTGGCAAATTTTGCAGGCGTGTGTTGAGGCTGATGTTATCGTGATTACGCAGGCCGCCAATACCGGTCTGACCGGCGGCTCGACTCCTGACGGCAATGATTATGACCGCGATATCGTAATTGTGAATACCATGCGTCTGAACATCATTCAGCCGATTAACAATAACGAACAGGTTGTCTGCCTGCCCGGTTCTACCCTGAATCAATTGGAACTGCTGCTGAAACCTTTAGGCCGTGAGCCGCACTCCGTGATCGGTTCGTCCTGTATCGGCGCATCTGTATTGGGTGGCGTATGTAATAACTCGGGTGGCGCACTGGTACAGCGTGGCCCGGCTTATACGGAAATGGCCCTGTTTGCGCAAATTAACGAAGAGGGCAAGCTAGAGCTGGTCAACCATTTGGGTATTGATTTGGGCGAAACCCCTGAAGAAATTTTGACCAACTTGCAAGGTTTCCATTATCAGCGAAAAGACATTACGCAAGATGCAGGCAAAGGGCATGACCATGCTTATTGCGATCATGTCCGCCAAGTGAATGAACCGACTGCCGCCCGTTTTAATGCTGACCCTGCGCGTCACTACGAAGCATCAGGTTGCGCGGGCAAGCTGATGGTGTTTGCCGTACGCTTGGATACTTTCCCGCAAGAAAAACAGACTGCCGTGTTCTATATCGGCACCAATGATATTAATGAGCTGACCGATATTCGTCGTGCCGCTTTGAGCGAGTTTAAAAACCTGCCTATTTCCGGTGAGTATATCCATCGTCATGCTTTTGATATTGCTGCTGTTTATGGCAAAGATACGTTTTATATCATCAAGACGTTCGGTACCCACCAACTTCCGAAACTGTTTGATCTGAAAGCCCGTGTGGATAGATTCAGCAAAAAGATAAGTTTCTTGCCGAAACACTTCTCTGATAAATTCATGCAACTAATCAGCAAGATTTTGCCTGATCACTTGCCGAAATCTATGCGCAATTATCGCGACAAATACGAACACCATTTGATCTTGAAAATGGGTGGCGAGGGCGTAGAAGAAGCGCGTGCTTTCTTGAAAGAATATTTTGCAACCCATGGCGGCGCATTCTTTGAATGTAATGCCGAAGAAACGCAGGCGGCCATGCTGCATCGCTTTGCTGTGGCTTCTGCCGCGATCCGTTACCGTTCTGTACATGATGATGAAGTAGAAGATTTGGTTGCGCTCGATATTGCCTTGCGCCGTGATGACCGTGATTGGTTTGAAACACTGCCGCCGGAAATCGACAATAAAATTATCCATAAATTGTATTACGGACATTTTATGTGCCATGTGTTCCATCAGGACTACATCATTAAAAAAGGCAACGACTGTATGGCTTTGGAACATGAAATGCTCCATCTGCTTGACCAACGCGGTGCGCAATATCCTGCCGAGCATAATGTCGGTCATCTGTATGAAGCCAAGCCCGAGCTGAAACAGTTCTATAAAAAACTTGACCCGACCAACAGCTTCAATCCCGGTATCGGTAAAACCAGTAAGAAGAAAAACTGGGCAGAATAAAGCATAGTTAAAATATAAGGCCGTCTGAATATTTCAGACGGCCTTTTTATATGCTTGCTTATCAGAACAAGTTGCTGGCAAAAATCAGCAAAATTACCAATGGAACGAGATATTTCACATAGGCAAACCAAATATTGACCGTCGTATGGTTGCCTTTATAAAGTAATTCATCCTTCGCTTCGTCCTTCATCACGAAACCGACAAACAGTGCAGAGCCGAGCGCGGTCAGCATAAACAAGATGTTGCCGCTGATGTAGTCAAAGGCATCAAAAATATTTTTACCGAACACGGAAACATCTTTCCACGGGCCATAGCTCAAAATAGACGGAATGTTGCCGAAGATGAAGATGGCGGCTAAGACAATCGTAATCGCGGCGGTACGGCGGATTTTGGTTTTCTCCTGAATCGTCGTAATCAACACTTCATAAATCGTCAGCGAAGTGGTCAGAGCGGCAATCAGAAGCAGCGAGAAGAAAATCACGGCGAACACAGGTCCTGCCCACATATTCGAGAACACGATCGGCAGGCTTTGGAACACCAGCGTCGGGCCGGAGTTAGGGGCAACGCCAAAGCTGAAGAGGGAAGGGAAAATCATAAAGCCGGCCAAGACGGCAATCAAAGTGTTGGTAATTGCGGTAATTACGGCTGTCTGAACCAGATTTTCGTTTTTATCCAGATAGCTGGATAACGTAATCATCACGCCGAAACCCAAGCTTAAGGCGAAGAATACTTGTCCCAAAACGAAGACGAACAGTTTGGCTGTAATTTTGCTGAAGTCAGGTTTCAGATAGAAGGTAATGCCTTCCATTGCGCCCGGCAGGGTAACGTTGCGCACGACCATGGCAATCAGGAATAAAAACAACAAAGGCATCAGGTATTTTGCTGCTTTTTCAATACCGCCGATCACGCCTTTTACCAAGATCCATTGGTTCACAACCACAAATAGGAAGGTGTAAAACGCAATTTCCCAAGGGCTGTTTTCGATGTGTTCGGTAAAGAAGCTTTTGGTAACTTCACCGGAAACCGGGCTGGAAATGTCCAAATTACCGCCAATGATATTAACGATGTAGCTGATAACCCAGCCGCCTAGTACCATGTAATAGGCCATGATGCCGAATGCGCCGAGCAAGCCCATCCAACCGACCAACTTCCAAACTTTGGCAACGGGTTTGCCATTCATTGTGCCCCCAAATGCATCCAGCGCGTTCACGCCCTTACGGCGGCCGATGACGTTTTCGACCAAAATCATCGGAATACCGATGACCAGCATGGCGATACAGAACAGAAACACATACGCGCCGCCGCCGTTTTCACCGACCAAATACGGGAAACGCCATGTTGCGCCAAAGCCGACAGTCGCGCCGGCAACGGTAAGGATGTAAGTCAAACGGTTGGACCAGGTTTGACGGGGTTGATTGGAAGACATAAATACTCAGATGCATAAAAATAAAGACAACATTTTACCGCAAAGATTTAACGAATCTTGACTAAAGTCTGAAAAGAAAATTGGTTAAAAAAACCATGTAATGAAGAATTTTTAGTGGGTTCCTCTAGTTTTCTTAGTATTGAAACCTGCAAACAGAGAATTTGGCTGAAGCGATATGAATGATTGAAAGAGCCGTAACGATAAAGGCCGTCTGAAAAGTGGGATATGGGAAAGGGTTGTTGTGAGGATATTGGATAGCACTAAAGTGTGCTTTCAAGTATGTCGGCAACAAAGATGGTCTTTCTCTAAGACTGTCTAATAACATCCTGTAACCTTAGCTTGGATAGTTGCCGATAGTTTTTCTTTCTATAAAACGATTTGTCTGAAATGGGAACGGCGCAGATTGATGCGGAAGAGACGAGAAAGAGAAAAGGGATAATGGCAAGTTAATGAGTGGGAGATGAGATTGAGTAATAATGGCTTTTTTAGATGAGAAAGGCCATCTGAAAGTGCATTCGTTTGGTTGCCAAATTTTAGATAAAAAAAACCATCTATACTAAGGGGAAAGTATAGATGGCCAAACACATTACGGGGAAAACGTCTTACTCACTTACTCACTTCTTTCGAAGCAAGTGTTACTCAGACAGGCGAATTATACAATAGTTCAGTCTTTACAGTGTTAAATTCTGTTAAATAAAAATAATAAGGTTTAGATGTTTGATTTTAAATGTATAAAAAATCTATATTGTTTAAAAATTTATCGAAAAAATTTGGAATTTTTTTAGATCTGGATAAATTTCCATTCTCCGGCGGCCAAATCATCGACATTCCAGTCGCCGAATTTCTCACGGTGGAGCTGCTCGACACGGTTGCCTGCGGCTGCAACCATGCGTTTGACCTGATGGTATTTACCCTCGGTAATGGTCATCATCAATGTGGTTGGGTCGGCCAATACTGCTTCGGCCGCGGCGACGGTTTCATTATCGTCATGTAGGAGGACGCCATTTTTCAGCGTAGCGCAAAGGGTATCGTCGGCAGGATGTTTCAAAGTGACGCGGTAGAGCTTCGGAACTTTGTGCTTGGGCGAGGTAACGCGGTGGTTAAATTGCCCATCGTTGGTAATCAGAATAATGCCGGTTGTGTCTGCATCCAAGCGGCCGACTGCCTGCATATCGATATTGCGCATGTGGTCGGGAAACAGACTGAAGATGCTTGGATATTGCTGAGGTTTGTGCGAAGTTTCGTAATCTGCAGGTTTATGAAGCAGAATGTAGAAATAGGGCATGGGTACGGCGGCAATTTCTTCGCCGTCAACAGACAGGGTGTGCACTTGAGACGGGTCGATATCGTCTTTGGCGCTATTATGAATTTCGCCGTTGATGGCAATGCAGTCATTGTCTATCAGCCATTGGCATTGCTTGCGGCTGCCGAGGCCTTGCGATTGGATGTATTTGAGCAGTTGCATGGTTAAAAAGTAGGAAATGTTCATACGGCCTTTATTGTACTGGAAAATCGGTTTTGAGGCCGTCTGAAAAGCAGAGGCAAAAAAATCGCCCCTTTAAAATGTTAAGGGGCGCAAAAGGAACACAAACCACTACCAAAAACTGTTACAGGGCAAATTCTCCTATTTGATGCGTTGCCGGATAAAGTGCTTTCATCAGGTCATGTGGTGAAAGCGAGAAATCTTTGCTGTTTGTCGTCAGACGGCCTTGCTGAGGCGTGAGTTCGAGCAATCGGGCGTTTGCCGACTGGATGAACTTGTTTTTCGTGCGCTGCATTTTTCGTTGCAGAGCGGAAACAACGCGGTTGTACAGACTGTCTTTTTGCTTGACTTCGCGTGTATCGGCAACCCAGCTCAAACGCGTATTGCCGTCTTCATCTTCAATCAGTAGGATGCCGGTTTCTGATTGGGGCGATTTGCCCATGCAAGGGAGCCAAACATAATAGCGGCCATCTAAAGTAATGAAAACTGCGTCATGTACTTCGCATTCGTCGCAACATTTGGTGGCGATCAAAGAGCGGATGGCTTGTTGGTGCAGTCTCAGAATATCAAGGGAGACTTGCTTAAAAATACTTTCGGGCATTTTCTTCTCCTTTCATTCTGTTGTGCGGTTGTTTTGTTTCGATGGGTTGTATTATACGGCGATTTTTTAAATTTGCAAATGATAATTGTTCCTATTATTTAAATAATAAGTAAGGTATTAATTATTAAAGAAATTAAATTTAAAAAATTTTGTAGAAATTGGCTTTTCTACTCAAAATTGGAGTAATAGCTGACTAATAGATGAAAAAAGAATAAAGGCCGTCTGAAAAAAAAACAGCTATAAAAGGGTATTTCAAAAGCAGCTAAAGTTTTGCTGACTATACATTTCAGACGGCCTTCAGTATGATTCAAGGCGTTTTGATAATTGCAGAAATCACCAACCATGAGCCAACGTCAGATTATCCTCGATACGGAGACCACGGGTCTTTATCCTGAAAACGGCGACCGTCTGGTCGAATTTGCCGGCTTGGAAATGATCAACCGCCAAATGACCGACTCCAACCTTCATTTATATGTCCACCCCGAGCGCGATATGCCGGAGGAAGCGGCGAAGGTACATGGTTTGACGATTGAAGTATTGGAAGCGAAGAATGCGCCGCCGTTTGCTCAAGTGGGTAAACAGATTGCCGACTTTATACGTGGCGCAGAGCTGATTATCCATAATGCTAAGTTTGACGTCGGCTTCCTGAATATGGAATTCCGCCGCATGGGACTGCCTTCTATTGAGGAACTGGGTTGTAAAGTGACCGATACGCTGGCTATGGCGCGTGAAATGTTCCCGGGGCAAAAGGCGAGTTTGGATGCGTTGTGTAACCGCTTTTCCGTTGACCGCAGCAAACGTGTTTTGCACGGCGCGTTAATCGACTGCGAGCTTTTGGGTGAAGTCTATCTTGCCATGACGCGTCAGCAGTTTGACCTGATGGGCGGAGAGGTGGAAGAAGAGGGCGAAGTCAAACCCACCATTATTGCTGAAACCAAACGTACGTCGCAGTTGAAAGTCATCAAAGCCGATGCAGCCGAGCTGGCCGCACATGAAAAATATTTGGACGATTTGGGTGAAGCGTGCGTATGGCGCAAGGCTGAAACGCCGGATGAGGCCGATGCCGGAGCGTCAGCATGATGCGCCGCAATATCGCTTTGATTCCTGCTGCCGGTGTTGGGGGGCGATTTGGTGCGGGAAAACCCAAACAATATGTTGAAATCAATGGTAAAACCGTATTGCAACACACCATAGAAATTTTTGAGCAACACTCACGCATAGATTTAATTGCCGTTATTCTTTCGCCGGAAGATTCGGTTTTTCAGACGGCCCTGTCTGAGAAGGTGCGTGTCTTCCGAGTGGGCGGTGCAAGTCGTGCCGAAACAGTACGCAACGGCGTATCTACTTTATTAGAACAAGGTTTGGCCGAGGCGCAAGACAATATTTTGGTCCATGATGCCGCGCGCTGTTGCCTGCCTGCCGAAGCGTTAACGCGTTTGCTTGATGAGGCAGGTGAGAGCAATGAAGGCGGTATTTTGGCCATACCGGTCGCCGATACGCTCAAGCGGGCAGATGGCAATCATCATATTGATGAAACCGTTGCGCGCGCAGGATTATGGCAGGCGCAGACGCCGCAGCTTTTTCAGACGGCCTTGTTACACCGTGCTTTATCGGTTGATGATTTAAGTGAAATTACGGATGAAGCATCAGCGATTGAAAAACTGGGTATCTGGCCGCGCTTGGTGCAAGGCGATACGCGCAATTTGAAATTGACGCTGCCGCAAGACGAATACATTGTCAGATTGTTGCTCAAGGCCGTCTGAACAATCAAAACCCATTATTTAAGGAAACAAACATGAATATCCGTGTCGGACAGGGCTACGATGTCCATCAGCTGGTCGAAGGACGAGATTTGATACTCGGCGGCGTCAACATTCCGTTTGAAAAAGGCTTGCTGGGTCATTCAGATGCCGATGCACTGTTGCATGCGATTACCGATGCGCTGTTGGGTGCGGCCGGTTTGGGCGATATCGGCAGTCATTTTCCTGATACTGCCGCCGAATTCAAAGATGCAGACAGCCGTGTGCTGTTGCGCGAGGCTTATCAAAGCGTGCAGGAGTTGGGTTGGAAGGTAGTTAATGTCGATACGACCGTGATTGCGCAAAAGCCAAAACTTGCGCCGCATATTCCGGCAATGCGCGCCAATATCGCTGCAGATTTGGATTTGCCTGCAAACTGCGTGAACATCAAGGGTAAAACCAATGAAAAACTTGGCTATCTGGGGCGTATGGAAGCCATTGAAGCGCAAGCGGCAGTATTGCTGATTAAGGCCTAAGAGCTTAAAATTACTTTATTATTCAAACTGAAAGACTGACAACATGGCAACTCAAGACGAACTCAAACGTATTGCCGCTGAAAAAGCGGTGGAATTTGTTCCGGAAAACGAATACATCGGTATCGGTACCGGCTCTACCATCAACTTCTTTATCGAAGCTTTGGGTAAAAGCGGTAAGAAAATTAAGGGTGCCGTGTCTACTTCTAAAAAATCCAGCGAGCTTTTGGCGAAATATGAAATTCCAGAAGTTTCACTGAATGAAGTGATGGGTTTGGCGGTTTATGTTGACGGCGCAGATGAAGTCAACCACGCGCTACAAATGATTAAAGGCGGCGGCGGTGCACATTTGAACGAAAAAATCGTGGCCAGCGCATCCGATAAATTTGTTTGTATTGCCGATGAAAGCAAATATGTTTCCCGTTTGGGCAAATTTCCATTGCCGGTAGAAGTGGTTGAAAATGCCCGTTCGCTGGTGTCGCGCAAACTGCTTGCCATGGGCGGACAACCTGAGTTGCGTGTCGGCTATACTACTTTCTATGGCAACCAAATCGTCGATGTTCACGGCCTCAATATCGACCAAGCCCTGAAAATGGAAGACGAAATCAATAAAATCACCGGTGTACTCGAAAACGGTATTTTTGCCCGTGATGCAGCCGATGTGTTGGTTTTGGGTACGGCAGAAGGTGCAAAAGTCATCTTGCCTTGTCAGGATTAATGAAGATTAATCAATCTTAAAAGGCCGTCTGAAAGTGCATCAGGTCTTTCAGACGGCCTTCAATTTGGCAAAATATGCAAATCAGTAAAATTATAAAATGGTTGCCCGTCGTTTTATCCGTTTTGGGCGCGCTTGGTTACAGCTCACGCGATACCGAGTTGATTCGTACAGGGGTAAGCGTTGCCGCAACATTGGCACAAGGCGACAATATCGGTTTGGAAAAGGTCAATGAATGGCTGGGAGAAAATGTTGTTAAAGCCACATCTGACACCAAAGCCGAAGCTAAACCCAAACCCAAACCAGAACAAAAACAAAAGTCATCGCGACAATCCTACACATACAACGGAAAAATCATCAAAATCCATGATGGCGATACCATGCACATTATCGATAACGACGGCAGGAAACACAAAATCCGCATGGCCTATATCGATGCACCGGAAAGCAATCAGGCCTATGGTACGCAATCGCGAGACAATCTGATTGATGCCGCATTGAATAAAAAAGCCAAAGTCCGTGTGTTTGAAGCCGACCGTTACCAGCGCGAAGTTGCCCAAGTATCAGTCGGCATGATTGATTTGAATTTAATGCAGATACGGGATGGTGCCGCATGGCATTATGAAAGTTATGCCAAAAAACAACAAAGTAAAACTGCCTACACTGACTATTCGGCCGCACAAAAACAAGCCAAGGAAAAACGTAAAGGCTTATGGAAAAAAGACAATCCGCAAGCACCTTGGCAATTTCGCCGTCAAAACCACGAGCAGCAGAACGGCAATAAAAAGCAGTCTGATAAACAATGGTTTGGGATTTGGTAGGTTTTACGAAAGAGGCCGTCTGAAAACTTTCAGACGGCTTTTAATCATCAAGGTTTAGTATAAGATAAGAATGTGTGGCAGGTTTCTAATTAGAGGATAATAGAAATAAAAGTGTGATGTAATATTTTTAAGAAGGGCTGATATGAAAAAAGACACCGTTAGTTGGTGTCTTTAGTATCTATGGCAGAGAGGAAGGGATTCGAACCCTCGATACGCTATTCACGTATACACGCTTTCCAGGCGTGCGACTTAAACCACTCATCCACCTCTCTGTGGACTATTATCCTGACTTGTTATCAGAATAATGTAAAACTTGACTGATTGATTTATCAGTGGTGCCCAGGAGAAGACTCGAACTTCCACACCCGTGAGGATACTAGCACCTGAAGCTAGCGCGTCTACCAATTCCGCCACCTGGGCAATTTAAATTTTCTTAAGCAAAGAAGCACCAAATTACTTGGTGCCCAGGAGAAGACTCGAACTTCCACGCCCGTGAGGACACTAGCACCTGAAGCTAGCGCGTCTACCAATTCCGCCACCTGGGCTTTGCTTTATTCTTCAATTTAAGGTAGAGTTGACTACCTGAACTGCGAAGAAGCAGCTATTATATATTTTAAAAAAAGAATGTCAACTATCAAAATGAACAAAAATACTAAATCTTTAAATTTACGAGAAAAAGACCCGTATTTGGAGCGGGAGAAACAACGTTACGCTCAGCCGTTGCCCAGCCGTGAATGGGTCATTGAATTATTGGAACAAAAAGGTGTGCCGACCAAAATCGAAGCGTTGGCACATGAATTGTCGATTACAGAAGATGAATATGAATTCTTCGAGCGTCGTCTGAAAGCGATGGCACGTGATGGTCAGGTGTTGATCAACCGACGTGGCGCGGTATGCGCGGCAGAAAAATTGGCATTGGTTAAATGCCGTGTTGAAGCGCATAAAGACGGCTTTGGTTTTGCCGTGCCGCTAACGCCGACGGGCGAGGGCGATTTTGTTTTGTATGAGCGTCAGATGCGCGGCGTGATGCACGGAGATATTGTTACCGTTCGTCCTGCCGGTATCGATCGCAGAGGCCGTCGTGAAGGTACGGTTTTAGATGTGGTGGAGCGTGCGCAGTCTAAAGTGGTCGGTCGTTTTTATATGGATCGTGGCGTGGCTATTTTGGAGGCGGAAGACAAGCGTTTGAGCCAAAGTATCGTGTTAGAGCCTGAAAGCGTGGCGAACTTTAAACCGCAATCCGGCCAAGTGATTGTGGCTGAAATTGAGACGTATCCTGAAGCGCATCGTCCTGCTGTGGCTAAGCTGATTGAAGTGTTAGGCGATTATGCCGACAGCGGTATGGAAATCGAAATCGCTGTACGCAAGCACCATTTGCCTTATCAATTCAGCGAAGCATGTGTCAAAGCCGCGAAGAAAATTCCTGATCATGTGCGTAAAACCGACTTGAAAGGGCGCGTGGACTTACGCGATTTGCCTTTGGTAACCATTGACGGTGAAACTGCGCGGGACTTTGACGATGCGGTTTTTGCTGAAAAAGTCGGCCGCAATTACCGTTTGGTGGTAGCGATTGCCGATGTCAGCCATTATGTCCGTCCTGATGATGCGATTGATGTAGATGCTCAGGAACGCAGTACCAGCGTGTATTTCCCACGCCGTGTGATTCCGATGCTGCCGGAGAAGTTGTCCAACGGTATCTGCTCGCTCAATCCTGATGTCGAACGCCTGTGTATGGTGTGTGATATGGTGATTACCTATGCCGGCAATATCAAGGAATACCGTTTCTATCCAGCAGTAATGCGTTCGCATGCGCGACTGACTTACAATCAAGTTTGGGATTGGATTTCAGACGGCCAGGATCATCCGTTTAAGCAGCAAATCGATACTCTGTATCAGTTATTTAAAATCTTGCAGAAAAAACGCTTCGAGCGTGGCGCGGTTGAGTTTGAGAGCGTTGAGACTCAGATGGTTTTTGATGACAACGGTAAAATCAACAAGATTGTTCCAGTTGTCCGCAACGATGCGCACAAATTGATTGAAGAATGTATGTTGGCGGCGAATGTTTGCGCGGCAGAATTTTTGTTGAAAAACAAACATACGGCCTTGTTCCGCAATCACTTGGGCCCGACCCCCGAAAAACTGGCCACTTTACGCGAGCAGCTTGGTTTGCTGGGGCTGAGTTTGGGGGGCGGCGATAATCCGACGCCGAAAGACTATGCTGCGCTTGCCGAGCAATTTAAAAACCGTCCGGACGCGGAATTGTTGCAAGTGATGATGTTGCGTTCTATGCAGCAGGCAGTTTATGAGCCGCATTGCGACGGTCACTTTGGTCTGGCTTATGGCGCATATGCACACTTTACTTCGCCTATCCGCCGTTATCCCGATTTGACGGTACATCGTGCCATTAAGGCTGTATTGAACGGACAAACTTACCAACCCAATAAAACCTGGGAGGCTTTGGGCGTGCATACCTCTTTCTGCGAACGCCGAGCCGATGATGCCAGCCGCGATGTGGAAAACTGGCTGAAAACTTATTATATGCGCGACAAAGTCGGCGAAGTTTTCAGTGGCAAGATTTCGGGCATGACCAGCTTCGGTATTTTTGTAACCTTGGACGATATTCATATCGACGGCTTGGTACATATCAGCGATTTGGGAGAGGATTATTTCAACTTCCGTCCTGAGATTATGGCAATTGAGGGCGAGCGTAGTGGTGTCCGTTTCAATATGGGCGATACGGTTACTGTAAAAGTCGTGCGTGCCGATTTGGATACCAGCAAGATTGATTTGACCTTAATCAGCGGCGGTTCAGTCGGTAAGAGACGCGGCGGAAGAAAAGCGAAATCTGTGAGTAAGCCGACAGCTGCTGACAAGCCTGTCGAAAAGCGTAAGCGTAAACTTTCGGCTAAAGAAATCGATGAAGCGTTGGCTGCTCCCGTGAAGGCAAAGAAGGCCAAGGTAAAAAGTAAACCTGCTTCCAAACCGGCCAAGCCAAGCAAACCTAAAGCCGCAGGTAAGAAAAAAGCGCAGGCGAAAACAGCCTCTGTTAAGGCCGGGCGTAAAAATAACGTTCAAGGCAAAAGCGTGAAGATTAAAGTGAAGAAAGCTGCTAAGAAATAAGTAGCATTCAATTCAGGCCGTCTGAAAGGTTTCAGACGGCCTGAATTTGTGATTTCATGAATAAAACTTAAGGATAAATAAGATGATAAAACTATACGGTATTCCCAATTGCGATACGGTTAAAAAAGCGCGTAGTTGGTTGGCGGAAAATGGAATTGAGTTTGAGTTTGTAGATTTTAAGAAAAACGCCCCAACTGCTGATTTGATTGATGGCTGGCTGGAGCAGGCAGCTTTGGAAATTTTGCTTAATAAAAGAGGTACGACTTGGCGCAAGCTGGATAAAGATGCGCAAGAATCTGCCGCCACAAAAGAAGGTGCGATTGCTTTGATGGTGGAGAATCCCAGCATCATCAAGCGGCCTGTGTTGGTCAAAGAAGGGCAGGTTCATGTCGGATTTTCAGTAGAAGCGTATCAGGAAATGTTCGGATAAGGCATTTTTAGGTTTTTAGGCCGTCTGAAAAAGCAAGCCTTGAAAAAATACGTTACAATACGCGCTTTGAGCCTGTTTTCAGGATTTTAAGATTTTTGCGGTAGCATTTTTCGGCTGCCGCACCAAACTTTTCTTTCGGATAAATATGTTCCATATTGTTGAAAAATATAAAACACCCGCCCAGATTGTTTTAGGTATCATCGGTTTGACCTTTATCGGATTCGGTGCCAATAATTTGTCTTCGCCGGGGTCTGATTACATTGTCAAAGTCGGGGATGAGAAGGTCAGCGAGCATGCTTTACAGATTGCAATACAGAATGAGCAGGCTGCTGGCAATAATGCGCCTTCGCGTGATGCTATATTCCAATCTTTATTGCAACGTGCTTATCTGAAGCAGGGTGCCAAGCTGATGGGCATCGCTGTGTCTCAGGAACAAATCAAGCAAGTTATCGTGGATGATCCGAATTTCCATGATGCTTCCGGCAAATTCAGTCAGGATTTGCTCAAGAAGTATTTGGATCAGCGCAGGATGACCGAGGATCAGTTCGTTGAAGATATCCGTGAACAGTTCCAATTGCAAAATCTGTTGAATTTAGTGCAAAACGGAGCTTTGGTCAGCGATGCGCAAGCACGTCAGTTGATTAACCTGACTCAAGCAACACGTACCATCCGTTCATTTACTTTCAGCCCTGAAGCATTTGCGGCACAAGTAAAAGTAGATGATGCGGCTTTGCAAAAATATTATGAAGCACATAAGAAAGATTACTTGATTCCTCAAGCCGTTAAGTTGGAATATGTGGCTTTAAGCATCAAAGATTTGGCTGACAAGCAAACCGTCAGCGCAGAAGAAGTACAAAAAGCTTACGACAGTAAAAGCGTAGATTTGTCGCCAAGAGCCGAAATTGCGCATATTTTCATTCCGGTTATGCCTAACGGAGATGAAGCAAGCAATGCGGAAATTAAAGCCGAAGTCGACAAAATGGCTGCAGAGCTCAAAGCGCACCCAGATGCTTTTGCCGAGCTGGCGGCCAAGTACTCCAAAGACTTGTCCAGTAGCAACAAAGGTGGCAATTTGGGCTACCTGAGCAAAAGCGGCGGCAGCGGCTTTGGACCTGAATTCGATAAAGCGGCATTTGCATTGGGTAAAGGCGAAGTCAGCGATACCGTTAAATCGTCTTTGGGTTATCACGTCATTAAAGTTTTGAATGTCGAAGCTGAGCCGACTTTGGAACAAGCCAAAGCGCGTATCGAAGCAGCCTTGAAACTGAAAAAAGCAGCTTCTGCCTTTAACGCGGCCAAAGAAAAACTGGGTGAAGATACCTTCAATGATCCGTCTTCTCTGGCAAAAGCAGCCGCTAATTCAGGTTTGAAAGTAGAAAGCCTGGATGAATGGGTGACCAAAGCGGGCGCGAAGGAAGCCGGCTTGCCTGAAGCATTGATTAATGCCGCGTTTAGTGATGATGTACTGAAGAAAAAACACAATTCTGAAGTGATCGCCATCAACAACGATACCGTTTGGGTCATTCGTGCGAAAGAAGTGCGCGAAGAGAAAATTGCACCATTTGCAGAAGTTAAAGACACTGTCCGTGCAGCATATCAGCGCTCTGAAGCCGCCAAACTGGCAGAGAAGAAAGCCCAAGAAACTTTGACTGCGTTGAAAGCCGGTAAAGCTGCCGATGTTCAATGGTCGCCTGTTTCTCAATTGAGCGCGCAAGATGCACGTAAAACCATGTCTCCGGAAGCTTATGCGGCTTTGTTGAAAGCGCGCCCTGTCGGTGGTAAACCTGCGTACGCATTGTTGGAAGGTATGCCTGCACCGGTGATTATGGAGGTTCAGAGCGTTTCTGCTCCTGAAAACGCCGATTCACAGATTCCGGCTGCTAAACAGGCTTTGGTTCAACAGCTTTCTGCCAATGTTTTCGATGCCTTGCTCCAGTATTTGGGTAAGAAAATCGATCGTACGCAAGGTGCACAGCAAGTTAATAATGCTGCCGAATAAGCAGAATATTAGAGTAGGGCAGCCGGATGAATTCCGGCTGTTTTCTTATTTTTAGCTATCTTTTTAAAAGGCCGTCTGAAATCATGAGTAAAAATCCTGATGCCTTTGTCCGCTTGATTAATGCATTAAAAATATTGCCCAATGTCGGCCCGAAATCCGCTCAACGCATGGCTTACCAGCTTTTACAGTACAAACGCGAAGAAGCGCAGGAGTTGGTGGACGCTTTGCAATTTGCCTTGAGACAGGTGCAGCATTGTCGGATGTGCAACACATTTTGCGAAGGCGATTTGTGTGAAATTTGTGCGGACGAAAAACGTGAGAAAAGTCGCTTGATGATTGTCCATATGCCGGCGGATGTTTCCAGTATGGAGGCGGCTAATTGCCATGATGGTCTGTATTTTGTTTTGATGGGGCAAGTTAGTCCGGCGCAGGGCATGGATATTTCGGCAGTAGCGTTAGATAAGCTGGTTGCCCGTTTGCAGGCGAGTGATATTGAGGAAATTATCATTGCAACCAACTTCACAGCCGAAGGCGACGCGACAGCGTATGTATTGGCGGAATTGTTTAAAAATCTTCCTTATAAAGTCAGCCGGTTGGCAAGGGGAATCCCTTTGGGCGGCGAGATGGAATATGTGGATGCCGGTACTTTGGCACAGGCTGTTTACGATAGAAGAAATATCCAATCTTAAATACCAATATAAAAAGGCCGTCTGAATGTTTTTCAGACGGCCTTTTCATTGATGAAATCAGATTATTTGCAGCTCACGCCTTGAATTTGAGGCGTATCGCCGTTGCCGACTTTGAATGCGCATTTGGTTGCGCTGCTACCGGATACGGTAACAATACCGTTTCCGCTGTTGAGGCTGACAGGTTCTTTTACTCCCATGCCGACAGCGGTGGCTGCCAGTTTTTGAACATCGGCGTCGGAGTAAGCGGTATTGTTTGAACTGATTTTGATTTCTTTAGCGGCATATGCATTGAAGCTGAATGACAAACCTACAGCTACGGATACGAGGGCCAAGAATTTTTTGCTGTTCATTAGTGTATTTCCTTTTTGATGGTGACAAAGTGTGTCACAGCTTCAGAATAAGGGCGATTGGCAGATTGTGCAAGTTTTTCGGCGGAATTTACGGGAAGATACATGGTTTTACATACACTTTATCCCTGAATGCTACATCAGTCGGGCAATCGGACGACCTGTCGGTTTTACGGTACAATAAGTATTTTTTGACAAACGAATGAGGCATTTTTGAATGGCTTCTTTAGAAACTTGGATAGGCCTGCGCTATTTGCGTGCGAAAAAACGCAATGGCTTTATGTCATTTATTACCATGATTTCAATCGTCGGTATCGCCTTGGGTGTAACGGCGCTGATTGTGGTGTTATCGGTAATGAACGGATTTCAGAAAGAGATACGCGGTCAATTGTTGAACGTCGCACCTCATGCAGAAATCGGCTATTACGATGTCGGCAGTGCGCCGGGTTGGCAGAATTTGCGCGAATTTGTAAAAGGCAAAAAGGAAGTATTGGCTAGCGCGCCTTATGTTTCCGATCAAGCTTTGCTTGCCAATGCAGGAGAAGTACGCGGTGTACAGATACGCGGTATCTTGCCGTCTGAAGAAAAAAATGTCGTTGATTACGGCAAGGATATGCCGGCCGGCAGTTTTGATGATTTGAAGCCGGGCGAGTTTGATATTATTTTGGGTCAAGGGCTTGCTGAAGCATTGGGCACGGAGATTGGTGGCAAGGTTACAGTGATTACGCCAGAGGGTAATGTCACGCCTGCCGGCGTAGTGCCGCGCTTGAAGCAGTTTAATGTAGTCGGTGTGGTAAAAACAGGTGTTTATGAAGTCGATAACACATTGGCCATGACGCATATCAAGGATGCACAAGTCTTGTATCGACTGGGAGAAAATGTCGGTGGGCTGCGTTTGCGACTGGCTGATCCTCAGAATGCGCCGTCTTTCATTGCCAAGTTGATTCCTGATGCTAAAAAAGATGAAGTATGGGTGCGCGACTGGACGTTTAACAACCGCAGCTATTTTGAAGCCGTTGAGTTGGAAAAACGCATGATGTTCATCATTTTGACACTGATTATCGCAGTTGCTGCGTTTAACCTTGTCTCTTCTTTAGTAATGGCAGTAACGGAAAAACAAGCCGATATTGCGATTTTGCGCACGTTGGGTTTATCCCCGAGCGGCGTCATGAAGATTTTCTTGGTGCAGGGTGCTTTTGCGGGATTCTTCGGTACGCTTGTGGGCGTGGTATGCGGTGTATTGCTGGGTTGGAATGTCGGCAAGATTGTCGCATTTTTTGAAGACTTGTTTGGCGTGCATTTGATTAACTCACAGGTTTATTTCATCGATTACCTGCCTAGCGATGTGAACTTAAAGGACGTCGCCGTTATTGCCTGCATTTCGCTTGGTTTGGCATTTATTGCCACACTGTATCCGAGCTGGCGTGCTGCAAAAACCCAACCTGCGGAGGCTTTGCGTTATGAGTAAGACAATTTTGAAATGTACCAGCGTTGGCAAAAGCTATAATGATGGCGCATTGAATGTACAAGTGTTGAATCATTTGGATTTTGAAGTTGCCGAAGCGGAAAGCGTGAGTATTATTGGTTCGTCAGGCAGCGGTAAATCTACGTTGCTGCACCTTCTTGGTGGCTTGGATATGCCGTCTGAAGGCAAGGTAATACTGATGGATCAGGATTTGGGTGGTTTGAGCCAAAAACAATTGGGCGAATTGCGCAACCGTTATTTGGGCTTTGTGTATCAGTTCCACCATCTATTGCCTGAGTTTTCTGCTTTGGAAAATGTCATGATGCCGCTTTTAATCGGTAAAATGCCCAAGGCGATGGCTGAGGAGAAGGCTGTCAAAATGTTGAAGAAGGTCGGCTTGGACAAGCGTATGCTGCACCGTCCGAGCGAACTTTCCGGCGGTGAGCGTCAGCGTGCGGCGATTGCCCGTGCTTTGGTTAATGAGCCGAAATGCCTGTTGGCAGATGAACCGACGGGTAACCTTGACCGTAAAAATGCGCAAAATGTGCTGGACATGATGCTGGATTTGAAACGCGAATTAAACACCAGCCTGATTGTGGTAACCCATGATGACGAGCTGGCTGAGCGTTTCGACCGGGTAATGACCATGAAAGATGGCAGTCTGCAAGTGTTGCAATAAGGTTATTATTTCAGGAAAATATTTTATGCTTTGAACGGTATAATAGAGGTCGTCTGAAAATAGGTTTTCATTTATGGAAACGCTGTTTTTCAGACGGCCTTTCTTTTTTCCGTATCAATCAATCCTGAGCCATGAATCCGACCGACTCTATCCTTTCCTCTGCCGCAGATGCGGCCATAGCGTTTTTCCGCCGCCACGAAGTACAGGGTGCATCCGTTATTGAGCCTTATGTGGTTCGACTGTTTGCAGCCTTGCAAAACGGGCATTCGTTTATTTACTTGGATAAAGCGGATGTTGATGCCTTAAGCAACTTGCCGAATTTGGTCGGCAATGCGGACAAACCGCTTATCCTGCAAGGCCGGAAATTGTTTTTGGGGCGGATGTGGCAGTTGGAGCATGATTTGGCTGTCGAAATCAAACGGCTAGCAAGTGCCGAGGCGGAAGAAGTGAATTTCATGGCAGCTTCAAAAAGCCTGAGCGATTGGTTTGATACTAAAGACAGCAAAGAGCAGAGGGATGCTGCGGCTTTGGCATTGTTGCAAAACTTTATGCTGATTACCGGTGGGCCGGGGACGGGTAAGACAACGACCGTAGCAAAGCTTTTGGGTCTGATTTGTAATAACAGTACGAAGCTGCCCCGTATTGCGTTGGCGGCGCCGACGGGCAAAGCGGCTGCGCATATGGCACGGGCCTTGCAACGTGCTTTGGACGGTTTTGATTTGTCTCCGAGCATTAAAGCGCATTTGGCAAACTTGGAAGGGCAGACTGTCCATCGTTTGCTGAAATTGCGGCCGCCGCAAATGCGCCCTGCGTTCAATCATGAACATCCGCTTGCTTTGGATGTTTTGGTGGTGGATGAGGCCTCAATGTTGGATTTGCCGCTGGTGTTGGATTTATTGCGCGCCGTGCCTACCGGTTGTCGTCTGGTGTTGCTTGGTGATGAAAATCAGTTGCCGTCGGTTGGCTTGGGAGCTGTGTTGGCGGTATTGTCGCGTCCGACGGCTTTGGATAAAGAAACCGCTGAAAAGCTGGAAGTGTACCTGCCCAATCATGGTTTTGAGATTAAAGAGTGGCCACAAGCTTTATCGCAAAACAATGCCAAATTGACGTTCAGCCACCGTTTTGGTGCAAACAGCGGTATTGGTTGTTTGGCAAGGGCGGTGGTGTCCGGGGAAAAGCAAACTGCGGTCGAACAGTTTGACAAGTTCCCCAAAGAATTGGAAATGAAACCAGGCCGTCTGAAAGAGCAGGTCGCCTTACTGTATCAAAAGCAACAGGATTATTGGCAGGCTGTGGCAGAGAATAATGTCGCACTCGCCTATGGTCATGTGGCAGATGTGGTGGTATTGGCGGCTTGGCGGCAGGATGCGGATGATTTGAATCAGGCTTATCAAGAATACCTGCAACGACAAGGCAAGGCTTCGGGCGAAACGCCTTGGTTTGTCGGACAAATCATCATGATTACGCACAATGATTACATGCTGGAAGTGTTTAACGGCGACATCGGGCTGATTATGAAAGATGAAGAATCGTTGAATGGCTTGTCTGCCTATTTTCCTGAGAAAGATGGATTCAAAAAAATTGCCATCAGCCGTTTGCCTGATTTTGAATCGGCTTTTGCTATGACGGTGCACAAGAGCCAAGGTTCGGAATATCGGGAAGTATGGCTGTTGCCCCCATCAGTGCCCGCAACAACGGAAAGCGAAGAAGAAGCCCGAGGTTTGGATAAGGCTCTGCTTTACACAGCCATTACCCGTGCGCGTGAACGATTTGTGTTTTGGGGAAATGCGGAGGAATTATGTAAAGCTGTGGGATGCCATCAAAAACGCAGGACGGCATTGGCCGATGCCTTGAAATGGCAGTTTGAACAGTCTGATGAGTAGGCTTCCGTTTGACCTGAATCAAGAGGCCGTCTGAAAGAGGATAAAGCGTTTAAATCTGCTTGACTGATTACACTAATTTACATACGATAAAAATAATTAGTAAATAAAATGAATGATTTATACGAAATTCATAATGTTGTACGCTTTATCGAATACTTCACTTTCAATACCTTCTTTTGGAGAGTCGGCATGAAATTTCAAACCAAACTGATTGCAACCTGTATTTTATTGGCTTCATCATCTTATTCTTTGGCGGAAAATGCTGATGGCGGGCATGATGCGGCGGCTTTGGCCACCACCAACGATTACGTCAATTCCGGCAGTATCATTCGCAAAGATGACGATAAAATCAGCATTTTCAATGATTTGCTGACTGTGAATGGTGGCTTGCGCGTACGTGCGGATACCAAAGACATCAATGCCAACAACAGCAGCATCAATCCTACGCCTGAAGATACCAATGCCAACTTCAATGCAGAGTTTTGGTTACGCGCAAAACTGTATAAAGATTGGAAATTGGTGGCGCAAATCGAGCCGAATATCGATTTGGAAACCGGTAAATTCAATGGCGATCATGATGTGCCGGTGAATAAACTGTATGCCGAAGGCACTTTGTACAACAACATTAAAGCGCGTGTCGGTAAATTTGGTGCGTTTTCTTCATACGGCCGCGTATGGGATACCGAAGTAACCGGCGGTGAAATCTTCTTCGACAATAAAACCCTGCCTACCAAAATCTATGCAGGCCGCCGCACTGGCAATCTGAACGACAACGCATGGGGCATTGGCGGCCGCCGCAGACATTTTGCCGCGGTGCAAAGCATGTTGCCTGTGAATGAGAATATCAACGTCGGCGCAACCGTCAGCTACATGAAAGACATCGATGTACGCGGTGCGAAGAAAAATGCGGTCTTCGGAGAAATCGGTACGGACATCAAGTTTAATGATGATTGGCATTGGATGGCTGCAGTCAGCAAGTCCAATATCAAAGCCTATAATGATGCCGGCCAAAAAATCAAAAATGATGGCGTGTTCACTGAAGTGCGCTATAAATCAGCCGACTGGAACGTCCGCAATTCTTACGACGTATTCTTGAACTACCGCCGTGTCGGTTCGTTGTCCGGTGTCTCTTCCGTTGAGGATTACAGCAAAAACGTCCAAGGCGTGCAAATCGGTGCGACCTATATTCCTTGGAAAAACTGGAAACTTAAAGGCTTCTATTTGGCCGGCAAACAGGTTACGCCTACCGTCGGCACAGATAAGCAGGACGTAAACGTTATTCGTGGTCAGTTAGAATATAAATTTTAATCATCACAAATAAAAAACAGGCAGGATGTCCTGCCTGTTTTTGGTTTTCAGACGGCATGGATATGGGGCCGTCTGAAACAATGGATTCAACGCTTACCAGCTATCGCGCTTCATACGGTCAAGCTGGCGGCGGTCGCGTTTGGTTGGGCGTCCGTCCGGATAAGCAGCACTGATGCGGCTGGCTTGGTCGAGCTGTTTTTGAGCTTCGCGTTCGGCAGCCGTTTTCATGTCTTCTTCGTAGAGTAAACGCGCTTCCGGTGCCGGGCGGCGTTGATGATTGAGCGCGGCAACTTTGAATTTGTAGGGAAGGGAGTTCAAAGTCATGTCGATGGTGTCGCCGGCAGAAATATTTTTGCTGTTTTTCACTTTCGAGCCGTTTACCAAAACCCTGCCCAGCTCAATATGTTTTTGTGCCAGCGCGCGGGTCTTGAAAAAGCGCGCGGCCCACAGCCATTTGTCCAAGCGCATGGACGAATTGTCATGATCGTTTTTCATAGCCTGTTTGAAATGATTGAACTGAATTGAAGTTTATCATAAGATACGGCACTTCATTCGTTTAGTGCAGATATACTATTTCTTTGTTAAAGGCCGTCTGAAAGATTTTTTATTGCAAAAGATGGCAGTTTCCCTTTGAGAAATGCTGTCAAATACGTCTGATTAGCGTATCATGTCAGCAACCGTTACCGAGAGCTTTGTTTTATGAAACCCGTTTTTTTGGACTTCGAACAACCCATCGCCGAATTAACCAATAAAATCGACGAGTTGCGATTCGTACAAGACGAATCTGCCGTTGATATTTCCGACGAGATTGCCAGACTGCAAAAGAAAAGCAGCGAGTTGACCAAGTCGATTTTCAGCAAGCTGACTCCGGCTCAAATTTCACAAGTGTCCCGCCATCCGCAACGTCCTTATACTTTGGACTACATCAACGGTATTTTTACTGATTTTGAAGAGTTGCACGGCGACCGCCATTATTCTGACGATCATGCCATTATCGGCGGTTTGGCGCGTTTCAACGGCCAAAGCGTGATGGTTATCGGTCATCAAAAAGGCCGCGATACCAAAGAAAAAATCCGCCGTAATTTCGGTATGCCGCGTCCTGAGGGTTACCGTAAAGCACTGCGCTTGATGCAGACTGCCGAAAAATTCAATATTCCGGTTATGACCTTTGTCGATACTCCGGGCGCGTATCCGGGCATTGGCGCAGAAGAACGCGGCCAGTCTGAAGCCATCGGCCGTAATTTGTACGAACTGACCCGCCTGCATGTGCCGGTATTGTGCACTATTATTGGCGAAGGCGGTTCGGGTGGTGCGTTGGCAGTGGCTGTCGGCGACTACGTCAATATGCTGCAATACTCGACTTATTCGGTGATTTCTCCCGAAGGTTGCGCCTCTATTCTTTGGAAAACTGCTGAAAAAGCAGCGGATGCCGCGCAAGCATTGGGTATTACCGCCAAACGCCTGCAAGAATTGGATGTCATCGATAAAGTAATTGATGAGCCTTTGGGCGGTGCACACCGTGATTTTGAAACCACGATGAAAAACGTCAAAACCGTTTTGGAACAGCAATTAAGCGAAGCGCAAAGCATGACCATGCCTGACTTGCTTTCTCGCCGTTTCGACCGCATCATGGCTTACGGTAAATTTACCGATAAATAAGTTTGACTGCTGAAAAAGCAAGCAGATGTCGCTGCTTGCTTTTTTTGTGTTCTATTTTTGAGTAATTCACAATTTTAGGCCGTCTGAAATGTCGCAAGTATCCCCTGATTCCCTATTTAAAAGTTTTCAAGCAGCTTTTCCTGATTTGCCGAGCCATACTGTTTTTGAAGTTGGCTTGAGTGGCGGATTGGATTCTGTCGTCCTGCTGCATCTTTTGCATCAGATGCGCGAATTTCGCCATTTTGATTTGCGTGCCGTCCATGTTCATCATGGTTTAAGCACCAATGCCGACAGTTGGGCTAAATTTTGCCAGGATTATTGTCAACGTCTGAATGTTGCCTTGCGGGTATGCCGTGTCAATGTGGAAAAACAAGGAAAAGGTTTGGAAGCGGCGGCTAGGGCTGCACGATATAAGGCATTTTCAGACGGCCTGAAGAAAATTATTGTTTTGGCACATCACCGCAATGATCAAATCGAAACATTTATGCTGTCGGCTGTGCGCGGTGGCGGATTGCGCGGTATGGCGGCCATGCCGGTATGGCGTGATTTAAATGAAGAGATTCAAATTTGGCGACCGCTTTTGGCATTTTCCCGTCAGGAACTGGCTGAGTATGCGCAACAATGGGGATTATCTTTTGTTGAAGACGAAAGTAATGAAGACTCCGGCTATTTACGCAATTGGATGAGAAATCAGGCTTTACCGCAATGGCAGCAGCGTATTCCGAATTTTGAGCGGCAAATTTGTGCCAATGTTCGATTATTGCAGGAAGATTTGCAGCTTTTAGATGAATTGATTGAGTCTGAATACCAGCGTATCAGTCCAAACGGGATATTCAGCATCAGTCTGTGGCGGAAATGTACGCCGCTTTTGCGTCGTCGGCTGCTTTGGTATTTTTTGCGAAAGCAAACAAAATCATTGCCTTCTTATCACAGTATTGCCGATTTTGCCCGAGTGTTGGAAACCGCTGATCAGGCGCAGTTGAATTTGCCAGATGGGGAACTGGTCGCATATCGAGACAAGCTGTTTGTTTGTCAGGAAAGTGAGTTTCAAAAACTGCCTTGGTGTAATGGCAGGGAAGTTCAAGGTCGTCTGAAAGATATTTTGCTCGAAAATGGTTTTGTTTTATTACCGTTTAAGGGAGGTTTATCGGAAGAGGAGTTGGAGAAGCCGGCGGTACTTAGAAGTGTGGCCAAAAGTGATGTGATTCAGTCGGGACAGAGGGAAAAATCAGTCGAAAAACTATTGCAAGAGTGTCATATTGTGCCACTCGTCCGTAAATATTGGCCGATTATCCTAAGTATGGGCAACAAGTGCCTTGCTGTTGTTAATCTTCGGGTGGGAAGCGATGTACAAATAGGGGAAGGCTATCTGCCTGTTCATGAAAAGTTGGTCAAATATATAGCAGAAAAGCAAAGGGACTAACTGTAAATTTAGTAAGAATTAGTAATTTAACTACTTGTGCTAAGTGTATATATAATAAGCAATACAGCTTATGTTAGAGCATCTGCACGAATAAACTTTTGCGATTAAATGTAATCTTGTGGAACTATTTCAAAGCGATGCTGTCTTTATTGTGCACAGCACGCTTTACTATTTTTTGGTTTAAAGCAGTAAAACGATTAAAGGTTGGGTATGAACGATCGCCAAATAGATCAAGTTTTGGTGGAGCGCGCGCAGAAAGGTGACCATAAGGCATTCGAGATGCTGATGTCCAAGTATCAGCGTCGGCTAAACAGACTGATTTCCCGTTTTATTCAGGATGAGCATGAAGTGCACGATGTAACCCAAGAGGCAATGATTAGGGCTTATCGTGCGCTGGTTAATTTTCGAGGTGAGAGTGCATTTTATACGTGGCTGTACCGTATCGGTATCAATACGGCAAAGAATTTTCTGACCACTTCGGGTCGCCAGTTTTTTGTCAGCTCGGAAGCAGCCAATGAGGAGGGGGATGTTCTTGATTTAACCGATCAGATTGCGGATTACCATACGCCGGAAGCTGAAATGATGAATCGGGAAATCTTGCAGACCGTCGAAGCAAGCATTGCGCAACTGCCAGACGATATGCGTCAAGCCATTACGCTTAGGGAAATGGATGGCTTGTCTTATGAAGAAATAGCTCGGGTAGTGGATTGTCCGATAGGTACTGTACGTTCGCGTATTTTCAGAGCGCGTGAACTGATTGCAAAAGATTTGCGGCCGCTGTTGGATACTTCTGAAGATCAAAGGTGGTAATAAAAATGAACGAAAAAACAAATAAAGCATTGGAGTATGTGTCTGCATTGATGGACGGTGAAGCATTGACTGATGAGATGCTGGATGCCGTATTGGCAGACGAGGAAGCATTGCGCGCTTGGCATGAGTACCATATTATCGGCGACTGTATCCGTCAGGGTGCGGCGGCGAAGGTGGCTGATGAAACCATGCAAAGTAAAGCATTTACAGTGCCTCAAGCTGAGATTGCCGGCAAGCAGAAAAAATATACTCATCGCGAAGCGGCTAATAACGGCTTCTTTAAATTCTTTGCAGCCGCTGCCAGCGTGTGTGCCATTGCTGTGACGGCATGGCAGTTTACGCCGCAAACTTCTCGTGACGCTATGCCGGTTGCCGAGAAGTCTAATGTTCAGCCTGCACAAGATATCATTCCGGTAAGCGGTACGCCTGTTGATAAAGCGGCTTCCGAGCCTGGCGAGACTGTTGTGCCGAATGCGGCGAAAGATGGCAAGATTGAAAACCGTCCGACTGTCCGTACCGAGCAGAAAAATGAGCAGCAGACTGTTGTGCAGTAAAAAATGAAATCATGCAAAACCCTTGCTTTATGGCAAGGGTTTTTATTTTTGCAGTAAAACCGTCAGGCCGTCTGAAAGCATAGCTTCAAAGAAGTCAAAACAGTTATAATGCGCTCCATGAAACTGATTACCTCTGCTCAAAACGAACAGCTCAAACATTTATTCCGTCTGCTGACACAGGCCAAAGCAAGGCGTGAAAGCGGTGAAACCGTATTGGAAGGCGTACATCTGCTGCAAACTTATTTGCAAAGCGGCGGTACGCCCAAACAGGTTTACCTGCCTGAAAAGAAACAGCACCATCCTGAAATTCAAGAAATTACGGCGCAGTTGGATGAGGGATTGATTACTTGGGTCGGTAACGAAGCGTTGTCTAAAATCACCAGTCTGACCGATGCCGATGATGTGATGACTTGGATTGATATTCCGAAACAGGCAGGCTTGCCTTCAAACGGAGATTGCGTGGTATTGGAGCGGGTACAAGACCCCGGCAATGCAGGCACGATTTTGCGCAGCGCGGCGGCAGCCGGAGTCAAGCAAATCGTGTGCAGCAATGATTCCGTAGATATTTGGTCGCCCAAAGTGTTGCGGGCGGGAATGGGCGCGCATTTTTTGCTGTCTATTTTCAGTCGGGTGGAATTATCCGCTTGGATGGAAACGTATCAGCATCCAATTTGGGCAACGGCTTTGGGCGGTCGCAATATCGGGTTGTATGAAATGAACCTCAACCAACCTTGCGCTTGGGTATTTGGCAATGAAGGCAGCGGCGTGAGTGAACGAATAAAAGAGAAGGCTGAAGCCTGTGTCAAAATCCCCATGTTGGGGCAAACCGAATCCTTGAATGTCGCGATGGCGGCAACGGTTTGTCTGTTTGAACAAATGCGGCAGCGTATCCATGCCCAGGCCGTCTGAAAACCATAATACGATTTTATTTTAAGGAACGAAAATGCAAATACTGACTTTTGATGAAGCGGCACGCAGCCGATTGATGGAATTGCTGGATGCCAAATCCGAAGCCCTCAACACCATGCGTTGTGATGAAGTGCAGGGTTTTATGATGGCTTTATTGAGCGGCCCAGATGCTTTGAATCCGACCAACTGGCTGCCTGAGATTTTGGGTGAAGAATCCTTGTTTGATGCTAAAGAGCGCACCGAAATCGAGCGTTTGGTCATGGCGATGGCCGCCGATATGCGCATGAAGCTCAACGAGAAAATCCTGCCTGATTTGTGGTTTTATGAAGACGAAGCCGGCAATCCGGATTTCTACACATGGTGTAACGCCTATCTTTACGCACTGGATATTGTGCCTACCGATTGGTTTGAAGCAGTCGATCAGGAAGAGTTTGAAGATTTGTTCTATCCGATTATGGCTTTGGGCGGTATTTATGACGACGAGGAAAACGGCGAAGTCATCTTGCATCTGAATGAAAAAGAGCTGACCCAGCTGGAATCTGATTTGCCGCACGTCCTGCTGGATATTTACTGGTACTGGCAGGCCATCATCAATAAACCGCAAACCGTCCGCCGCGAAGGCGAAAAAGTGGGGCGCAACGATCCTTGCCCATGTGGCAGCGGTAAAAAGTACAAAGCCTGCTGCGGCAAATAAGAAAATAAATAGTGAAATGAAAAGATGATATATTGACTGTCAATTATTAAAATAGGTTAATTTCTTATGTTGCTGTTTTTAATAGGTATTTAGTTATTGCATTTTCAACGGAAACGACAAGGAACGGCTGTTTTTACAGCCGTTTTGTTTTGTTTGAATGTGTTAAACCGTCTGATGTAGCGCTTTATCAAACGGCTTTTTAGTCTTGTGTATATAAAAGGCGATTTTTGCCAGTTTCCGCATTAGTGCAACGATGATTATCATCTTAGGCTTTTTTGCCGCTTCCAAATTTCTGACAAGTTGAGGAAATGCACCCATACGATAGGCAACAAGGGCAGGCATAAACAAGGCGCGTTTTAATTGCCGATGTCCGTATCGGCTCAATCGGCCTTTTTTATTGACACTTGTCCCTGATTGTTCAATTTTTGGACTTAGCCCGGCAAAGGCTACAAATTTATTCGCTGTTTCAAAATTTTTATCTGTCAGGTGTCTTAGTAGGATCACTGCGGTTTCTTTCCCTATTGCCG
Organism: Neisseria sp. 20925_1_37; assembly: GCF_041433255.1. Lineage (NCBI taxonomy): Bacteria > Pseudomonadati > Pseudomonadota > Betaproteobacteria > Neisseriales > Neisseriaceae > Neisseria > Neisseria sp. 20925_1_37. Next base: position 262,157 of record NZ_JAPWBC010000002.1, read on the forward strand.
GGATGGTTTGCAGGTTTTGATATTCGATATTTAGGCTTTCTTTCTGTTTTATCATACCTTCTATTCGTTTTGATGTCTGATCTATTTTTTCTTCAAGCAGATCTATGATTGCTTCATGGGTTGATTTTATGTAGATGTCTTTTGCGGTATGCAACCTGTTTTGTGTTTCTTTTTGCTGATCTTTTAGTTGTTGCAGTAAATTAACTAGCTTATAGAGTATGGGATTTTCAGACGGTCTAAACGGTGTCAGTTTGTCTAAGTGTCGGCTTGCAAATTCGGCGATAAGTTTTGAATCTGCTTTATCTGTTTTAGTATGGCTGAACTGACTTTTTGCGTATTCTTTTATTTTTAGAGGGTTGATGACGTAAACAGTATAAAGCGCGCTCAAATATTCTGCCGCCTGTTCATAATAAATACCTGTTGCTTCCATACTTATGGCAATTTGTCTAATTCGTTTTGTTTTTATCCAATTAATCAGATTCTCAAATCCTTCTGTATCATTGGATATTTTTATATAGTCTTTGCTTCCTTTAGTTTTAATCAACGTTGCGTCTATCGTATCTTTCGATACGTCCAGCCCTATTACGTTCATTGCATTTTCCTTATTTATTCAGCCTTCAATGGCTATGATGATATTCAATCTTTCTTTAAGGTAATTAGACGGCTCGGCATATCTTTTCTTCAGTCTTTAACTCTGGCCGTTTTACTGCCTAAACCGTCCAGGCTTTTGTTTTGCGCTTAAACAAAAACCTGTAAACCGCCTTAATTAAAACGATTTACAGGTTTCAATTTAATTTACCCGATATCAAAAAGGCGGGAGTTCCCGCACCCCGTTGATATTTATTTAACCGTTGATTCCGCTTAAGCTACATCAACAATTAAATAAATATCTCTTAACTGCCGACCTTTGCACCGTTTTGGAATCCTGTTGTTTCTCCTGCTTCGACGTAGCCGTCATACATGAGATTTTGGGGACTTTGCCCACCCATCATAAGGACTTGCCCTTTTTCAGGCTCATAGGCGGTCTGCGGTGCGGTCTGTTGCTGTTGTGCTGCCTGTTGTTCGTCCTTGTATGGGTTAAATGGCAAGCCGTTTTTGACGTAGTCTTTGCACATTGCCTTAGTGATTTCTTTCAACGGCGTTCCCTGACTTGAGTAACAGGTACATCCGCTTTTACCGCCATCGACACAGCCGACAGGGTACTCAAATGTTTTGACTTGGCGGACGCCGTTGTAAATGGGTTTGCTTTCGGGCTTTTCGGCAAGAACTGGCACAAAGTCTTCGGGTTTGAGGTTTTGCCCCTGAATTCCGCTTTGCGGCATCATTTCTTTTTGGCTTTCAGGGTCAAGCGGATTTTTAAAACCTGTATCTTCTTTTACTTCTTCGGCCTGTGCCGTTATTCCTGCTTTTTCTTTATAGCCCTGATACATCTTATAGCCCATAAATCCGACCAAACCTAAAATACACGGCAGGATAAACAACATGGCAATGATGACGTAATACCACCTTGATTTGACGTGCGAATGCGCGGTATGCACTTCGGCGGATTTGTAGTATTCAAAAACTTCTTGTCTGATTTTATGCGAACTGGACAAGGCGTTTCTTGCCTGTTGAGTCGGGTTTAAGGCTACTTCGTTCCACTCCAACCTTGTCAGGCCACCCATTTTGTTTGCAGCTATATGGATATGCTTATTCACGACTTCGCGCAAATTCACGTCAAGCAGCTTGGGCGATTGTGTGATTAGTATCATGTCAATACCGTAATGGCCGTGAATGTTCAAAAAGGCGACGTTTTCGGGCATTTTTGAGCCGCTTGAACGTGTCGGAAACAGATATTGCACTTCGTCATAGATGACGACAGAGCCGATATTTTCTTTCCATTTCAGCCATTCGTACATGTCTTCCCAGCTATGCCCTTCCGGCGGTTTATGATGGTCTATCAAAAGGCCGTTGATGTTTGAAAAGATTTTACGGCCTTTATAGAAGTCATCAAACATAAGCAGTTCGACGGCAAAGGCGGTTTTGCCGATTCTTGGTTTTCCTGTAATCAGAGTAATAGCGGCCATCTTTAACCTTTCTTGCCGAAGCTTAATTTAGACAGAGTTTTAAAAGTAACGACAAAGGCGAGCATGCCAAACATGATGTTCAGAACAACGCCACCGCCTGCGATATAAAATATTTGGATCGCTCCGGCGGGAACCGCCCCCATGCTGCTTATAAACTGATTTTTAAGATTACCCATAAGAGCGTCAAAACCGACATAGGTAATGATAGAAACCCCTAAGGCAGTCAGAATGTATTTGACAACATGGTTTATCAAATATGGAGCAAGAGCAGCTAAAAATTTCATAAATCCCCCTATGCGTTATTTCTGACAACTCTAGCCACGAAAAACGAAGCTACCAACCAAGCCATGGCGATAATAAAAGGGCGCATCATGGCAGCTAAATTACAAGCCGGCTCAAGACTGATTTTATATTC